>CAUVCH010000016.1:0-11566 GCA_963550265.1 uncultured Mitsuokella sp.
GGGGGTTGAAGGATACGGTACAGCCTTTTGACAAGTATTCGAGGAAGGGCACGGGTTTCCTTTTCCATAATTACAACGCGCATGAGATGATGTATGCGCTCCGCCATGCGCTGAAGCATAGGCAGGATATCCGTACATGGACGAAGCTTTTCGCAAACTGCATGAAGGCGGATTTCAGCTGGAAGAAGTCTGCTAAGGAATACGATGCTCTCTATAAGAAGTTGGTCAATGGCTGATAAAAAGAAAAAAGGAGCAGATCTTCTGTCAAATATCCTGCTTTCTGAAACTTTCAGGAAGCAGGATATTTGTGGAAGGAAGAAAGTGAAGTGATCTTTATGCTGGATGCAGGTGCTGTAAAGCACGATTCTCATAACCCCTATTACCGCTCGCCGTTTGGCGCAGTGGCATCTGGCACGAAGGTAAAGTTTGCGCTTTCCCTTCAGACAAGGGTGAGCGTGCAAAATGTAATTCTGCGCTGTTGGACGGATCGCGACAGAGAGACGCTCATCCCCTTAAAGACCACAGATGAAGAAGGTGCCGAGACAAAGTATTACCAGACGGTGACCGAGATGCCTGGTTACGGTTGTCTGCTCTGGTATTACTTCATCATTTCTACCGAAGAGGGAACCGTCTTCTACGGCAATAATATGGAACATCTTGGTGGAATGGGCGACGTCTATGAAAGTGCACCACCATCTTATCAGATAACCGTCTATAGGAGGGGCGCAAAGACGCCGGACTGGTTTAAGCATAGCGTTATGTACCAGATTTTCCCAGATCGCTTTTACCGGGAGGGAAATGCCATCGTCAAGAAGAAGGGCGCGGTATACCATGCCGATTGGACGGATGACCCTTGTTACTATAAGGATCCGGATACGAAGGAGATCGTTGCTTACGACTTTTTCGGCGGGAACCTCAAGGGCATAGAGAAGAAACTGGACTATCTTAAGACGCTGGGGATTACGGTCCTATATCTCAATCCGGTTTTTAAATCGGAAAGTAATCATCGTTATGATACGGGCGATTACCATAAGATCGATCCAATCCTCGGCACGAATGAAGATTTTCATCATCTCGTTCATGCGGCTAGGGAAAAGGGGATGCGGATCATCCTCGATGGTGTCTTCAGTCATACAGGGAGCAACAGTCGTTATTTTAACCGCTATGGGCAGTATGATACAGTCGGTGCCTTTCAGTCGAAAGAGTCTCCTTATTACAACTGGTATGACTTCCGCAACTTTCCCTACGAATATGAATGTTGGTGGAATTTCGACACGCTTCCAAATGTTAAGGAGACGACGCCTTCTTATATGGATTTTATCATCCATGATAAGGACAGCGTTCTTCATCATTGGCTGCGGGAAGGCATCGGTGGCTGGCGGCTAGACGTCATCGATGAGCTGCCGGCTACATTCTCGCAAGCATTTTTCAAGGAGCTGAAAGCTGCAAATTCCGATGCTGTCATGCTCGGCGAGGTTTGGGAGGATTGTTCGAACAAGGTCGCCTATGGTCAGCAGCGGCAGTATCTCTGTGGTGACGAGATGGACAGTGCAATGAACTATCCGCTGCGTGCAATTCTTTTCGATTATCTCCTCGGACGAAATGATGGTTCTTTGACAATGCGCCGTTTTGAAAGCCTGCGCGAGAACTATCCGGCACAGAATTTCTATGCGATGATGAACCTCATCGGCAGCCATGATGTCGAACGGGCTCTTTCGGTGCTCGGTGAGGCGGTTTGTTACGAAGGGATGCCGGCTGTCGACCAAAGTCGTTCCAGACTTAACGACGAGCAGTATGCTGTCGGCTTGAAGCGCCTTTACATGGCGACGCTGTTTCAAATGACCTACCCCGGTGTTCCGTCCGTTTACTATGGTGATGAAATGGCAATGCAGGGGTTCAAAGACCCGTATAACCGCCGCCCGTTTCCTTGGCAGGACAAGGTACATGAGGATGTACACCATGCGTTCGCACAGATGATTTATACGCGCAATGCGCATATGGCACTGCAGACGGGCGCATTGCTCCCGCTGACGGCAGAGGGCGATATCATCGCCTATGCACGCGTTATCGAAGGCGGGCATGATATGTTTGGCGAGGACGCGAAGGATGAAGTGTTTGTCGCACTTTTCAACCGGAGTACGAGGGAGAAGCACGCGGTGACGGTCGATGTCAGTGACTTTGCAGACGGAACTTTCTGCGAGGTCTTTCATAAAGAAAATACTTACGAGACCGCAACGGGAAAGCTGTCGGTTAAGATGCCGCCGCTGACGGGGATGCTCTTAGAGCACTGCAAAAAGCCGCGGCACTATGAGAGAAAGGCAGGCATCCTGCTGCATCCGACATCGCTTCCGTCAAAATACGGCTGTGGTGATTTCGGAAAGTGTGCCTATGACTTTGTTGACTTTCTGGCGGCGGCAGGACAGAAGATCTGGCAGATTTTGCCGTTAAATCCTGTTGGATACGGTTATTCACCGTATCAGTCTCCTTCTGCTTTTGCAGGCAATACCGTCCTTATCGATATCGATGATCTCGTCGATAAAAAGTGGCTGATGCCAGCAGAAGCCCGCATTGCCGATGTGAGTGCAGGCTCCTTTGTCGATTTCGAGCGCGTTGAAAATTTCAAGACAAAGGCCTTTCAAAAGGCATACCGGCGCTTCCAGCAGGACGATGCCGTTCAGCCGGCCTTTGCAGCATTCTGCAAAAAAGAGTCCTATTGGCTGGAGGATTATGCACTGTTTCAGGCAGGCAAGCGTGAGAACCGCGGCAAGCCGTGGACAGCGTGGAGTGCGCCGCTGAAAAAGCGCAAGGGTGCGGCGCTCAAAGATCTTTCGCATCGCTATGCCGAGCACATTGGCTATGTAAAGTTCCTGCAATTCGTCTTTGCCAAACAGTGGCAGCGGCTTCACGGCTATGCAAGAAGCAAGGGTGTTGAAATTCTTGGCGATATGCCGATCTTCATCTCGCATGATTCCAGCGATGTCTGGGCACACCGCGAGCTCTTTGACCTTGAAGAAGACGGCACGGCAAAGACCGTCGCGGGTGTTCCGCCCGATTATTTCAGTGCGACGGGACAGCTCTGGGGCAATCCACACTACAACTGGCAGGCGATGGAAAAGGATGGCTGGGATTGGTGGATTCGACGTTTCCGTAAACTCTACGAGAACGTCGATATCATCCGTATCGACCACTTCCGCGGTTTTGAGGCCTATTGGGAAGTTGACGGCAAGGCTGAGACTGCGATCAATGGGAAATGGAAGAAAGGCCCTGGGAAAAAGTTCTTTGATGCAATGAAAGATGCACTGGGGAAAACGTCCATCATTGTCGAAGACCTCGGCGTCATTACGGATGAAGTTGAGAAACTGCGCGATGACTGCGAATTTCCGGGCATGAAAGTCCTGCAGTTTTCATTGCATATGAATGACTATGGACGCATGGGATTCGTTGCACCGGAAAACTGTATTGTCTGTACGGGAACGCACGATAACAATACGACGGTCGGTTGGTTTACAGGCGATCTCGATGAAATGACAAGAGCTGCCGTTGCCTCTTTGGTACACGCACCGGAAGATCGTCCGGATAAAGTGGCGGCAAAACTGATTTCCTTCGCCTACGCATCGAATGCGCGCATGGCGATCATTCCCATGCAGGATATCCTTCATTTGGACGAGCGTGCCCGCATGAACATACCAGGTACTGTCGGACTCAATTGGAAATGGTGTCTGCGCCCAGACTATCGACTGCAGGCTGATGCCGATTGGCTGAAAGAGCTCTGCATAAGGTATGAGCGCTGAAATAAGGAGTAAAAAAAGAAAAAGCCTGCTTGGAGGATTCTTCAGGCAGGCTTTTTCTTTTTTTATGAGGTTTTGGGACGTAAAGTAAAAGGATGAGAGGAGAAGATTAAAGAATCAGCTCACCTTCCCTGTATCGACGTTGTACTCCATATGGGTAGTGGCTTTTTCTGTCGTTGCGTCGATGTAAATGACGTGACCGTCGAAGATAGCGGTGCGTTCACCGCGCTTATAGCCCATCGTATCGCTTCGTATCGAAAGCCCGGGGCGCGTCAGACGGCAGACGCGTCCGTAGAACCAAGAGATTTGTGCATCGACGTTGATATAGATGGCGTCGCCCGTAAATGTCATATCACTTTCGCGAAGGACGGGCGTGCCTTTTGCCCAGACCGTGCGGCTGTCGCGCGTGATCTCAGCTTCTGAACACGTGATAGTAAGGGCGGAGCCAATGGTGATGCGAACCTTTCCCTCAAGGACGAAGCAGTCCTTTTTTTCGTCGTAACGGCTGGTAAGCGCAGATGCCTTCAGGCGATCCTTCTGCGGGAGGTTCACATTGCTGGGCGCGGGCGGAAGTCCGTTGGTCTCATCAGAGACAGAGGATATCTGTTCTTTGAAGGTCAGCACGACATGTTCTTTTTGTGTCTGCTCTTTTGCACCGTCATCCTCTGCCTTGGCATGGTGGGCAAAGGCGGGGGACGTACTGGAAAAAAGCAGAACAGCGGCAAAAAACAGGAGGGCTTTCTTCTTTATGTCGATGCGTGCAGCGCATTGGCGGCAGGTATCTTTTATCATAGGATACACCATAAGAATCTCCTTAACGAGCTAACGTATAATCTACTACAGTATAGCGAAGTTTTTTAGAAAATGCAAAAGAAAGCAGGAAAAAGGACGGAAAAGGCGTATTGAACTAAATAGGTTCTGCGGTATGACAGAAGATATTTAGAGCAAGGGCAGAAAGGGCAGAGCGGGGGAGAGAACATCGTGGCATTGGCAAAGGAACAGTTGGATGAATTCGTCCGGCAAGTGATGGAGCGAACCAACCTTGTCGAGGTTGTGCAGGCATATGTTCCGCTGAAGCGGAAAGGCGGCCGTTACTGGGGGTGCTGTCCCTTTCATGCCGAAAAGACACCGAGTTTTTCTGTCGTTCCGGATAAGGGCTTTTTCTACTGTTTCGGCTGTCACGCTGGCGGCAATGCTTTTAAATTCCTGTCGCTCATCGAAAATATCAGTTATTTTGATGCTATTAAGCTGCAGGCAGAAAAGCTCGGCATCGAGATGCCGCGTCGCCCGATGACCGAGGCAGAGAAGCGTCAAGCGAAGGAGCGCAGCGATCTTGAGAAAGTCAATGCGCTCGCGCGGACATTTTTTCACAATTGTCTGACGATGACGAAGATGGGCGAAATGGGGCGGAAGTATTTCGCGGAGAGGGGCATTGGTGAGGCGACCATCGAGGCTTTTTCCCTGGGATTTTCCCCGCCTGCGTGGGGAAGGCTTTCGGAGGCCTTTTTAAAGCGGGGCATTCCGGAGGAATTGCTTCTTGCCGCCGGACTCAGTGCCGAACGCAAAAGCGGCGGTCTTTACGATCGATTTCGCACGCGTGTGATGATCCCCATTCTCGACGAACACGGCCGCGTCGTCGGTTTCGGCGGTCGTGTGCTCGACGATTCGCTGCCGAAGTACATCAATACGCCGGAGACGGTTCTCTTTAACAAGCGGATGCTCCTTTTCGGGTTAGATCGCGCGAGACGCGCCATTAAGCGCGAAGGTTTTGCCATCATCGTTGAGGGGTATATGGATGCGATTTCCGTCTATGGTGCAGGTGTGGAAAATGTGGTTGCAACGCTTGGCACATCCTTTACCGAACAACACGCGAAGAAATTAATGCGCTATACGGGAAAGCTCGTCTTCTGCTATGACAGCGATGAAGCGGGACAGCGGGCGACCGTACGTGCGCTCGGCATCCTGCAAAACACGGGCGCGCAGGTCAAAGTCTTTCGGGTGCCTGACGGCAAGGACCCCGATGCATTCATACGGAAAAATGGGGCAGAAGCCTTCCGCACCTTGGCAAAGGGAGCGATGTCGCTCATCGATTATCGGATGGACTATGTACTGAGCCATACGCGCTATGACACGCTTGATGGAAAGGTTCAGGCGCTGAAGGAAATAGCACCGGTTCTTCGGCCGCTGCGCGATGGCGCAAAGCGCACAGAGTATATCCGCCGCGTGGCAGGAGAGCTGATGCTCGACGAAGGCGTTGTCGCAGATGAACTTCGCCGGGGTAGTTCGATATCTTCAGAACGCACATCCGTGCGGCAGGCAGTTCACCGCATGGACAGTGCAGTGACCAAGGCAGGAAGGATTATCTTCCATCTTGCCGCGAAGGATGCGGCGGCCATCGTCGTTGCAGACGCTGCTGTACCGCTGGGGGAAGTTCTTTCGGGTGTGCAGCATGAAATCTATCAGGCGTTTTTAGCGTGTGAAAAAAAGGGGGAGACGCAGAGCTTAGAACGCATAGAGGCGAGGCTTTCCGATGCTGCCGCAGCTGAGCTGTCGCGTGCCGTTATCGATACCTCGCTTTTTGGCGGTGGAATAAGAGAGGGCGAAGCCTTTGAAGAAGCTATTCGAACCCTTCGTAAGGCATACCTGAACCAGCAGTACATGCTGCATAGCCAGCAGGCAGAAAAATATCTGCAGGCAGGAAATCCCGCCTATCGTGTCGAACTGAAAGAAGCAGATAGGATTAAACGCGAAATGGAAGAGTTAGAACATTGACGTTGAAGACATGGAAACAAACAGGGGAACCTTGCGAAATAGGTCTGATTCGCTGGAAGGTAAACATCGCAGAAGATGGTAAAGATGAGAAGGGAGGGCGGTGATTATGCCGGCTAAAGGAAAAGAGACAGGCAAGACCGTGGTGACGGAAGAAAAGAAGCCTGAAAGCAGCGCAGACCTCATCGACAAGTTGCTCTCCAAAGGAACGAAGAACGGCGGAACGCTCACCTATGGCGAACTGATGGAGTCGCTGCAAAAGCTCGAACTCACAGCAGATGCGATCGATCGTATGTACGAGACCTTCAGCAAGAAGGGAATCGAAATCGTTGACGATACGAGCCAGAATGTACAGGATGACGATGACATTGTCGACACGCAGGACGCAGAAGAGGTGGAGATCGACCTCTCTGTGCCGGAAGGTATTAGCATTGATGATCCCGTGCGTATGTACCTGAAGGAAATCGGGCGGGTACCTCTTTTGACGGCAGAGGAAGAAGTTGCACTCGCCAAGCAAATGGAAGCGGGCGATGAGGAAGCGCAGCGCCGCTTGGCGGAAGCCAACCTTCGTCTTGTCGTTTCCATCGCCAAGCGTTATGTCGGCCGCGGGATGCTCTTTCTCGACCTTATTCAGGAAGGCAATCTCGGCCTTATCAAGGCGGTTGAGAAGTTCGATTACAATAAGGGGTATAAATTCAGCACCTATGCGACATGGTGGATTCGTCAGGCCATCACGCGCGCGATTGCAGACCAGGCGAGAACCATCCGCATTCCTGTGCACATGGTCGAGACGATCAACAAACTCATTCGCGTTCAGCGCCAGCTTCTGCAGGAACTGGGCAGAGACCCTGCACCTGAAGAGATTGCGGAAGTTATGGAGATCAGCGTCGAGCGCGTACGCGAGATTATGAAGATCGCCCAGGAGCCAGTCTCCCTTGAAACACCGATTGGCGAGGAAGAAGACTCTCATCTCGGCGATTTCATCGAAGACCATGATGCGCCGGCGCCTGCGGAAGTGGCATCCTTTATGCTTCTCAAAGAGCAATTGGAAGAAGTCCTCGATACCCTTACGGCGAGAGAGGAAAAAGTCCTTCGCCTGCGCTTTGGTTTAGATGATGGCCGCGCAAGAACTCTTGAGGAAGTCGGTCAGAACTTTGGCGTGACGCGGGAACGCATTCGGCAGATTGAAGCCAAGGCATTGCGAAAGCTGCGTCATCCGAGCCGCAGCCGAAAACTCAAGGATTTTCTGGACTGATGGAATATACAAATGACGTCTTGAAGCGAAGGGATGAGAACCTGCTTCGAGGCGTTTTTTCTTGCCGTAGGCGGCGCTCGTCGTATATAATAGACAGGAATTTGTTATCATTGCTATATGGAGGCTTTTATGACGGAGAATCGGACACTGCCCGTGGTTCCGCTTCGCGGGATGATGGTGTTTCCCTATATGATCGTTCACTTCGATGTCGGGCGCAATCGCTCGATCACAGCGATCGAGGAGGCGATGCTCAAAGATCGCCAGCTTGTCGTCGTTGCACAGAAGGACGAAACCATCGATGAACCTTCTGCAATAGACCTTTATAACATCGGAACGCTCATTGAGCTTAAGCAGATTTTCAAGATGCCGGGCGGGGTGATCCGCGTGTTGGTCGAAGGGCTTCGCCGCGTCGAAATCACAGGTTTTCATGAGCAGGAAACGTATGATGCAGTTGACGCGGCGATTCATACAGACGAGATCGATACCTCCCTTGGCATGGAGGCACTGACGCGTGCAGTTGTGCATGCGTTTGAAAAATGGGTGCGCCTTTCAAGGAGGATTCCGCCGGAAACTATGGTTTCCGTGACTTTGATCGATGATGTGGGGCGTTTGGTCGACCTTATCGCGAGCCATTTAAACTTGAAGATGGAGACGCGCCAGGCACTTCTTTCCTGTCTGGATGTCAAGGAGCGTGTGGAAAAACTCTATCAGGTCATCGAGCACGAGCTTGAGATGCTGAAGGTTGAGGAAAAGATCGGTAAGCGTGTACGCGATCAGATGGAAAAGGTACAGAAGGATTTCTATCTGCGCGAGCAAATCAAGGCGATTCAAAAAGAGCTCGGTGAGGATGAAAGCCATGTAGAGCAAATCGACCGCTATCGAAAGCAGCTAGAAAAAGGCGATTACCCCGATGAGGTGAAGAAGACGATCGAGCGCGAGCTAAAGCGCCTGAACACCCTCGGAAGTTCGAATGCCGCGGAAGCGGGCGTCATCCGAAATTATCTCGACTGCCTGATCGAGCTGCCTTGGAACGTGGGGACGAAGGACAATGTCAATATAGCGAAGGCAGCTAAGGTGCTTGACCGCGATCACTATGGCTTGGAAAAGGTCAAAGATCGCATCCTTGATTACCTCGCCGTGCATCAGCTTTCGAAGGATAAGACGGCGCCAATTCTCTGTCTTGTCGGACCGCCGGGCGTTGGAAAAACATCTCTTGCAGCTTCCATTGCGCGTGCGATGCAGAGAGAGTTCACCCGTGCATCTCTCGGCGGCATTCGTGATGAAGCGGAGATTCGCGGTCACCGCCGTACATATGTCGGCGCGTTTCCGGGCTGCATTATCGATGGATTGAAGCGTGTCGGTGTGAAAAATCCAGTCTTTCTTCTTGACGAAGTGGATAAGCTTTCCTCCGAATATGCCGGAAATCCTGCAGCAGCACTTCTTGAGGTGCTTGACCCTGCCCAAAATTCGACGTTTAAGGATCACTTTGTCGACCTGCCGTTTGACCTCTCGAAAGTACTTTGGATTGTGACGGCAAACAATCTTGCAGGAGTTCCTCGTCCGCTGCGCGACCGCATGGAGATCATTACGCTTTCGAGTTATACGGCATACGAGAAAAAGGAGATTGCAAAGCACTATCTCATTGCTCGCCAGCGCAAGGAGAATGGACTGACGGCAAAGGATATTTCTTTTGGCGCAGGTGTCGTGGAAAAGATTATCCAAGAGTACACGCGTGAGTCCGGTGTTCGTGAGCTTGAGCGCGTCATCGGACGTGTCTGCCGCAAGGCTGCGCGCAGAATTGTCGAGGGAATGCATCCTCCTATTAGAGTGACGAAGAAGAATCTTAGAGAGTTTCTCAGCCGTGCGAAATATCTTGAGACAAAGGCAGAAAAGAAGCCGGAAATCGGCGTCGTGACGGGGATGGCATGGACGGAAATCGGCGGCGACATTCTCCCGACAGAGGTGCAGGTCTTAAAGGGAAAGGGCAAGCTCATCCTCACTGGGCAGCTTGGCGATGTTATGCAGGAATCTGCGCAGGCAGCGCTTTCCTACATTCGCAGCCGTGCCGATCGTTTGGGGCTTGCGGATGACTTTTATGAAAGGGATGACATTCATATCCATCTGCCGGAAGGCGCTGTGCCGAAGGACGGTCCTTCCGCTGGCATCACGATGGCGACGGCAATGATTTCGGCGCTTACAGGCAAGAAGGCGAGGAGTGATGTCGCGATGACGGGTGAGATCACACTGCGCGGCAATGTGCTTCCTATCGGCGGGCTGAAGGAAAAAGTGCTTGCGGCATATCGCGAGGGCATGAAGACGATCGTCCTGCCGAAGGAAAACGAGCGCGACATCGAGGAGATTCCCGCAATCGTGCGCGAAAAGCTGAACTTCGTGCCGGTATCGAATATGGATGAGGTGTTGAAGATCGCGCTTATCAAAGAGACACAAACGACAGAGAGCGGAGAGGGGCATGAGTGAAAAAGACCGCGTCATTGTAACGCAGGGGACGTACGTTGCATCTGCTGTGCGCCCGGATCAATATCCAGAAAAGGCATTGCCGGAGATAGCCTTCATCGGTCGGTCAAACGTCGGGAAGTCCAGCTTGATCAACAATTTAACGCGCATGGGCGGTCTTGCCCGCGTTTCGCGCCAGCCAGGAAAGACGCAGACGATTAACTTTTTTGAAATCGGCATAAAGCTGGAAGGACAGGCGCGGCAGGGCTTTTACCTCGTCGATCTTCCAGGCTATGGTTATGCCAAGACGGGGCGCGATAAGCGAAGGACATGGGCGAAGTTCATCCAAGCATACTTTCTAAAGTCCAAGCGGCTTTCTTTTGTCTGTCAGCTCATCGATATCCGCCATCCGCCGATGGCATCGGACATCGAGATGTTCCGCTTTCTCGTGACAAATAATGTGCCGGTACTCATTGTCGCGACGAAGGCGGACAAGATCGGAAAAAACGTGTGCGCGAAGAATATCGTTGCCATCAAAAAGGTGCTTGGCGTGCCGGAACTTTCTGTGCTGCCGTATTCTTCATTAAAAAGTGAAGGCCGTTCAGATTTACTTGACGTCATAGGGGATTCTTTGGTACAATAAAGAAAAGTGAACGGAGTTCATTTTTGAAAACCGTTCGCATGTGTATTGTGTCATTTGAAAGATCGCCCTTCGGAGGAAAGGAAGGCTTCCCGCGTCATCCTATGAGCAAGAGGCGGGCAGCTTCCCTCTTGAAGCGCCCGTCTTTTTCACCGTCTTTTTCATAGGAGATAGCATCATGAAAGCATTGACTTCCTTTGATAAATCCCTTTTGAACATGCTTCAGGGGAGCCTTCCCGTCTGTCCGCGTCCCTTCCGTAAAATGGCGGAACATCTGGGGTCGGATGAGGCGACGGTTCTCGCGCGCATTCGTTTTTTGAAGGAGGAAGGATATCTGCGCCGCATCGGGACGTTCTTCAATTCTGGAAAGCTTGGTTACGAAGGTACGCTCGTGGCGCTGCGCGTGCAGCCGGGAAAGATGACGGAAGTTGCGCAGGCGGTCAACCGTTATCCAGGTGCGACGCATAACTATGAACGCGAGGGGAAATTCAATTTGTGGTTTACACTCCTGACGCCGAAGAAAGAGGTAGAGCACGATATTTTGAAGCGTGTGCGCCGCCTGCCGGGGGTCGATGATATGATCAATTTGCGTTCAAATCGCAAGTACAAGATTAATGTCCAGTTCAAGCTGGCATAGGGGAGGCGTGACATGACCGATAC
>CAUVCH010000017.1:0-11440 GCA_963550265.1 uncultured Mitsuokella sp.
TATCAGGCGAAACGTCTTTTATCGTATGTTTATGTTTTCTTCAAACAGCGTAGATCGTATCGAGCAGCCATTTTCCGGCTTTAGTTTTGAAAACTTTTTCCTGGAAAGCACGTATGGCAGTTTTGGATAGTGCATCTTCATAAGCATTGACGAGGAAATCTGCTTCGAGAAGAATCTGTAAATCCCTGCCATCAACATTGGTGTAATGATGATGGTGGCTGATAAGATAACAGATGCGTTGGATAAAATCTTCGGAGACGGCGAAATCTTTCAAGATTTCACGTGCGACGGCAGGACCTTCAATCTCTTGATACTTGCCGGCATTGCTCCCATGTATCTTTTCTGCGTTATGAATGCCGATGTCGTGCAGAATGGCGGCGGATTCTAAGAGTTCTTGCTCGCTTTCTTCAAGATTTTCCAGTGTTGCAATCTCGCGTGCATATCCCCAAACCTTCAGAAGGTGGGCAATGCGCTTAGCGTCGCCTTGGTCGTATTTTACAGCAGCTTGGAAGAGTTTTGTGAGGTTGATATTCATAAATGTCCTTGTATTTTTAGTGGAGAACGGGGCGCGTGGTAAGTTGAATCTCGATGTTTTTGACATGCGGCTGTTGCGGCTTTGCTTCTTTTTCGACTGGATCGGTGAACTCGATGGTGTCGAGCATGCCCTTCATCTGCGCGCGGATATCGGCGAGATAGAGTGAGCGCAGTTCTTGCTGCTCACTGCGTTCGGCTTTGTTGAGGCCTGTGCTGCGCTGTTTTTTAGAAAGTTCGTTGATGCGTGCAATGAGTTCCTGCGTAATCAATGGAATCATCCTTTCCTTCTGCTTTCAGGTTTGTCCTATACCATATCGTGAAAAGGCAGATTCGTCAAGAGAATCTGATAGAGACGCTGCGTTTGTGGATGTGCCTGTTATTGGCAAAAATAAGGTTTATGGCATGTCGTTTGCACAAAGAAAGGAAGATTTTATGTTTGAGATGATTACGCTTTATAAAGGGCATGTTCATAAAGCTGTCGAGCGTTTGGAAGACGAGCAGGTACAGGCACTGGAAACAAAGTATGTTAGACTTTGCAGAGGCAGCGGCTTTGAACCGCCGATGTGCATGGAGAATGCGATTGCAGAGTATATTGATGTTCATGGGCTTAGTACCATAGGCAAGGAGATAAAAGATGAAGTCTTAAAGGCACTGACCTATGAAGATCTCAATGCGATTTTAGAGACAGTGAATAGTTAAAAAATGCTTGATTAATCGGCAGACATGCCGGTCAATCAAGCATTTTTTAGCAGCAATTAAATCTTTTTGATGAGAATCAAATTTCTGCACTTTGCTTTTTGGGGCTCCTTGATTGCAAGTCCTCTTATATAATGATATAATTCTCCTGACGTGTCTTTTGGAAAACATAAGGGATCTGTATTTTCTTATACATTGAAAGGAGTTCCCATGACACAGTTTGACAAGCGAAATATTTCCATGATGATGGATTTTTATGAGCTTACGATGGCGAACGGGTACTTTGCAGAAAAGGACAAGGATACGCAGGTGGCGTTTGATGTCTTCTACCGCGCGAATCCTGATGAGGGTGGATTTGCCATTTTTGCTGGTCTTGAACAGGTCATCGAATACGTTGAAAACATGCGCTTTTCCGATACGGACGTCGAATATTTCCGAAGACAGGGAATCTTTCATAAGGATTTTCTTGCATATCTGAAAGACTTTCGCTTCCGCGGTGATATCTATGCAATGCCGGAAGGCACGGTCATGTATCCGAACGAGCCGATCTTAACGGTTGTTGCGCCGCTGGTCGATGCGCAGCTTGTCGAAACGGCGATTCTTGCACAGGTAAACCATCAGTCTTTGATTGCGACAAAGGCGCGGCGCATCGCTTTTGCGGCACAAGGGCGTACCGTATCGGATTTTGGAGCGCGGCGGGCGCACAATATGGACGCGGCAACGTACGGCGCGCGCGCTGCCTACATCGGCGGCGTTACCGGGACGGCGACTTGCTCAGCGGGGCAGATGTTTGACATTCCCATTTCTGGAACGATGGCGCATAGCTGGGTCATGTTCTACAGGGATGAATTCGAGGCATTTAAGAAGTACGCAGAGACGTATCCGGATGGAACGGTGCTTCTTGTCGACACATACGATGTCATTCATTCGGGGATTCCCAATGCCATACGCGTGGCACGCGAGGTCTTGGAGCCGAAGGGCAAAAAACTTGTCGGTATTCGCATTGACTCGGGCGACCTCGCGTATCTTTCAAAATGCGTTCGTCGTATGCTTGATGCGGCAGGGCTTGCGGATACAAAGATCGTTGTCTCGAACAGTTTAGATGAATTTACGGTGAGTTCGCTCCTTCTGCAAGGGGCGTGTATTGACAGCTTTGGCATCGGCGAGCGCCTGATTACCGCGCGTTCGGAGCCAGTTTTTGGCGCAGTTTATAAACTGGCTGCTGTCAAAGAAGGAACGGAATTCGTTCCGCGCATCAAAGTGTCGGAGAATGTCGGAAAGATCACAAATCCGGGACTGAAAGACCTCTATCGCATCTATGACGAAGATGGAAAGGCGGTTGCTGACCTGATGGCGCTTGCCGGTGAGACTGTCGACCTTTCTGATGCATACCGTTATATTGATCCGCAGAAACCGTGGAAGAACCGCAAATTCGTGCGTTGTACGGCGAAAAATCTCCGTAAGCTCTACGTGAAAGACGGCAAGCGCACGATGGAGCTTCCAAAACTCAAGGACATCCGTGCCTATGTCATAGAACAATTGAAGTCTGAGATTTGGGAGGAAGAACAGCGCTTTGAAAATCCGCATCGTCATTATCTCGATATGACGCCGGATTACTATAACCTCAAGATAAATTTACTGACGGAAACACGCCGTCAACATGGGTGATAGGATTGATTACAGGAAAGACCAAGAATCTCGGTGTCATGGGCTGGCCCATTGCACATTCGCTCTCACCGATTTTGCAGAACGCAGCGATCGAGCAGGCAGGTATTGACTATGCCTACATCGCCGTTCCGGTAAGAAAAGCGGACTTGGGCGCAGCGGTGCGCGGTCTTAGCGCTCTGAATTTTACAGGTTGGAACGTCACGATTCCGCATAAGTCCGCCATTATAGCGCATCTCGATGCCATCGATGCGGATGCGAAGGCGATCGGTGCCGTAAATACCGTTCAAAATGAAGATGGAAAACTTACGGGGTATAATACGGATGTCGAAGGATTTTTGCAGTCGCTTTTTCTCGCAGGATTTGATCCAAAGGGGAAACGTACGGTTATCCTTGGAGCAGGCGGCGCAGCGCGTGCCGTCTGTTATGGACTTTTGAAGCAGGGCGCGGCAGAGGTAGTGATTGCTGTCAGAAATCATGAAAAAGGGCAGGCGTTTCTCGATAGCTTTGCAGCTTTTGCGAAAGATTTTTCCGTGAAGATACAAGTGGTTGATTTTGAATGTGCTGCTTTTCGGTCTGCAGAAAAAGAAGCGGATCTCGTTGTCAATACGACGCCGCTTGGTATGACGCCAAACGTTGGAGAGATGCCGCCGGTGGATTTCGATTTATTGAAAGAAGATGCGTTTTGCTACGATATCATCTACACGCCGGCAAAGACAAAGTTTCTCGAAGAGGCGGCGGGGCGTGGGCATCGCATCTTAAACGGAGAGATGATGCTTGTTTTGCAAGGGGCAGCAGCGTTTCGCCGCTGGACAGGTGAGGAGCCGGACATCCTCTTGATGCAGAGTGCACTTCATGAGGCACTGGAACGGTAAGTGTTTTTTAGCCGATAAAGCGCGAGAGCGCAGGAGGTTTTGTTGGCGGCAATCACGTATGAACTCATAGCAAAGGATGCAAAGACGGGGGCACGTGCGGGAATCATTCATACCCCACATGGAAGTTTTCCGACACCGATCTTCATGCCTGTCGGGACACAGGCATCGGTCAAAGGAATTTCGCCCGACGAGCTGAGGGATATCGGTGCAGGGATTATCCTTTCAAATACCTATCATCTCTTTCTTCGCCCTGGTGCAGAACTTGTCAAGGAAGCCGGCGGTCTGCATAAATTCATGCATTGGGACGGTGCGATTCTCACGGACAGCGGCTGCTTCCAGGTCTTCAGCCTCGGTTATCTTCGAGAGATTACGGAAGAGGGTGTGACGTTTCGTTCACACATCGACGGCTCAAAGAAGTTCCTTTCGCCGGAAGTTTCGATGGATGTGCAGATGTGCCTCGGCTCAGACATCGTCATGGCATTTGACGAGTGCATTCCGTATCCCGCTGATTTTGCCTATGCCAAGCAGTCGACAGAGCGCACGCAGCGCTGGGCAGAGCGCTGTAAGGCGGCAATGACAGCTGAAAAGCAAGGGCTTTTTGGCATTGTACAGGGCGGTATGCATCCGGAACTTCGAAAGTGGAGTGCCGAGCATCTTGTGGCGCTTGACTTGCCGGGCTACGCGGTCGGTGGTCTTTCTGTCGGTGAACCGCCGGAGCTTATGAACGAGATGCTTTCCATATCGACTTCGTATCTGCCAGAGAATAAGCCGCGCTATCTGATGGGCGTAGGCACGCCGGATTATCTCATCGAGAGTGTCGCACGCGGCATTGATATGTTCGACTGCGTCTTTCCGACGCGTGTCGCAAGAAATGGCATGGCGATGACCTGGCATGGCCGCTTGGTCATGAAAAATGCGCAGTTTACGCATGAACATAAGGTGCTGGAGGAAGGCTGCGGCTGTTATGCCTGCCGTAACGGCTACACGCGCGCTTACATCCGTCACCTTGTTCGCGCCGGTGAAATCTTTGGTCTTCGCCTGCTCTCTTTGCACAATCTCTATTTCCTGCAGGACTTCATGCGAAAGATGCGCACTGCCATCATTGATGGAACGTTCCAGACATTGCGCCGAGAGTTTCTCGCAAACTATCATCCGCGCAGCAATGGATGAATCAAGTAAATACAAGGAGTGTTTTTTATGAACGAAGAAATGATATCGTCGCTGGGCACATGGGGGCCGATTCTCCTCATGGTTTTGATCTTTTACTTTCTTCTCTATCGTCCGCAGAAAAAAGCACAGAGCAAGCGCCGGAATATGCTTGAAGCCTTAAAGCGTGGCACCCGCATTATCACGGTCGGTGGCATCTTCGGTACGATTATCTCGATAGATGATACTATCGTTCGTCTGGAAATTTCGAAAGGCATTGTCATTGATTGCTCGCGCAGCAGCATCGCGAGCATTGTGACGGATGAACTGAAGAAAGAACCAGAGGAAAAGAGTGAGGATTCGTCAGACGCATGAAAGGTGCAGTGTTAAGCGAGCTTCAAGAGAGGAAGAAAATCCTTCGAAAAGAGGCTGTGACTTTTCGCCGATGTCTTTCTTTTGAAAAACGCATCGCGGTTTCGCAGAGAATGATAGCTTCTTTGGTGAAGGAAACTGCCTACCAAGCGGCAAAGACGGTCTTTTCCTATGTCTCCATGCCGGAAGAAATTGCTCTGGATGATTTTCTCGAACGGGCAATAGCAGACGGGAAAATTCTTGTCATCCCGCTGATTCAGAAAAAAGGCGTGATGGATGTCATTCGTCTGCGTCGTCTCGAAGATCTCGTTCCAGATGCATACGGCATCAAAACCGTGCGAAAAGAAGCGAGAGAAATCGTGCCGCCTGAGAGCATTGACCTCATTGTTGTGCCGGGCGCGGCGTTTGATGTGCGCGGCGGGCGCCTTGGGCTTGGCGCAGGCTTTTACGATCGCTTCATGCGCGAGAGGGCAACAGGGGCAAAGCGCATTGCGCTTGCCTTTGACGGACTTATTTACCCTGAGGTGCCGATGACAAAGCATGACGAGCGCGTTGACCTTATCTTGACGGAGAAGCGCCGCATCGAAACCTATGCAAGGTAAATGCATCCTTTATCAATATTTTTTCGTCAAGCCGCGTATCTATCGTGAAATATGAATAAAAGGTAGTGAATCATTTGCGAAAAGATTGTCTTTTCAAATTGCTTGTCTGTGTCGTGGCAATCATAGCACTTTTCTTGCTCTTCGTTCGGCCGCTTGCGAACTCGATTCGCCAGGGGCTCGACCTTCAAGGCGGCACACACGTCGTCTTAGAGGCAGAGGATACAGATGTCGCACAGGTCAATGACGATGCGATGAACCGCGTGGTCGCTATCATGGAGAAGCGCGTCAATGCGCTCGGTCTTACCGAGCCGATCATTCAGCGCGAGGGTGAGCGTCGCGTGATCATCGAGCTTCCGGGCGTCAAAGATCCGGATGCTGCTATCAAGACCATCGGCAAGACGGCCATGCTTGAGTTCAAGGATGAGGACGGCAACACGGTTCTCACGGGTACCGACCTGAAGGATGCACAGGCATCGACAGATCCAAAGTCTGGCAATAATGACGTCAACCTTGAATTCAGCGATGAGGGAGCACAGAAATTTGCTGATCTTACGACAAAGAATGTCGGGCGCAAGATTTCCATTCTGCTTGACGGTGAGGTTTTGACTGCACCGAATGTTCAAGAGCCGATTCTCGGCGGTCATGCGAGGATTACAGGGCAGAAGACGCTTGAAGAGGCGCAGAATCTAGCCATCGTTCTCCGCAGCGGTGCGCTCCCTGTTAAGGTCAACATCATCGAGACACGCACGGTCGGTCCTTCTCTCGGTCAGGATTCAAAGGATAAGTCACAGTTCGCTTTTGTCATCGGTCTCGGCGCCGTCCTTGTCTTCATGATTTTCTTTTACCGTCTCTCGGGCTTTATCGCGGACATCGCGCTTATGGCATATACGTTTTTACTGCTCGCGCTTTTATATCTCCTCGATGCAACCTTGACGCTCCCAGGCGTTGCAGGTATCATTCTTTCTATCGGCATGGCGGTTGATGCGAACGTCCTCATCTTTGAACACTTCAAGGAAGAGTATCAGATTCAGGGAAAGACGCTTCGCCTCGCGATGGACTCGGGCTTTAAGCGCGCATTTACGACAATTTTTGATTCGAACATCACGACGATTATTGCAGCGGCTGTGCTCTTCTTTCTCGGTACAGGTACGATTCGCGGCTTCGCCATCACGCTCGGTCTCGGCACGATTCTCTCGATGCTGACCGCCATCACACTCACGCAGTACCTGCTGAAGCTGATGATCAACGCAAAGGTGTTCACGAGTGCATCTGCTTACGGCGCGAACAGCTTCATGCTTTGGAAGAAGGAGGATTTGAAGAATGCTAAAAGCTAATATTGCAGGGCATCGGAAATTCTGGTTCTCCCTATCTTCCCTTATTATTATCGCTGGTTTTATCTGTATGTTCGTGCGTGGATTCAATTTCGGCATTGACTTCACAGGGGGAACGATTATCGACTTGAAGTTCGAAAAGCCAGTGACGATTGCCGAGGTGCGTGAGAGCCTGGCAAAGTACGATCTGGATGGAGCGACCATTCAGCTTTCCGGAGATGCGTCCGATGTTGCTTCGTCGGAAGACGTCATGATTCGCACGGCAGATTTGGAAGAACAGGATCGGAAAGCCGTTATGGCGGGACTGAAGGAGGACGTTGGCGATTATAACGTCCTTCGCGAGGAAAAAGTCGGGGCGACAGTCGGCGGCGACCTCATCACGAATGCTGTCCTTGCACTCGTCGTTTCCTGGGCGCTCATCATTGCCTATGTCGCTTACCGTTTCGAATTCAAGTTTGGCATTGCGGCAGTTCTGGCACTCATTCACGATCTGCTCATCACACTGGCGGTTTTCTCATTTACGCAGCGGCAGATTGACTCGTCCTTTATCGCGGCGCTACTGACGATTGTCGGTTACTCCATCAACGATACGATCGTTATCTTTGACCGTATTCGCGAGAATTTGAAACTCCACTTTAGGCGCGGCGGCGATGTCGTGCAGCTTGTCAATACGAGTATTTATCAGACATTGACGCGTTCGCTCTATACGGTCTTCACCGTTCTCTTTACGACGGCCGCACTCTATTTCTTCGGCGGCGAGACGACGAAGGACTTTGCGTTTGCACTTCTCATTGGCTTCAGTGTCGGCTGTTATTCGTCCATCTTCATCGCAAGCCCGCTATGGATGACATTCCGCGAGTGGACGGAAAATCGTCACAAGGCAAAGCTTGCGGCAGCAAAGACGAATAAAGGGGAAAGATGAGATTGCCGATATTATTGGAGCAAACATGATCAAGGCGTGGAACTTACAGGAGGATGTACCGGATCTTACAGACTTTGCAGCATCGCTCGGCGTGACGGCTTGGACAGCCGGTATCTTATACCATCGAGGCATTCGGACAAAGGAGGATGCAGCAGCGTTCTTTCATCCGGAAGACGTACCGTACAACGATCCCTTTCTCATGAAGGATATGGATAAGGCGGTTGCGCGCATCCAGCAGGCAATCAAAGAGAAGGAACATATCACGATTTATGGCGATTACGATGTTGACGGTATGACAGCGACGTCACTTCTCCTTCGGAATCTTCCTGCACTTGGCGCAGATGTCAGTTACTACATTCCTGATCGAAATCGCGAAGGATATGGCTTTAACTGTACAGCACTGGAGCATCTTGCAGAGACGACGGATCTTCTCATCTCTGTCGACTGCGGCATTGCCTCTGTAAAGGATGTCGCCGCAGTGGCGGAGAAACTTGACATCGTGATTACCGACCATCATTTGCCGGGGAAGCTTTTGCCGCCTGCGCTCGCTGTCCTTGATCCGCATCGTGCGGATTGTGCCTTTCCTGAAAAGGATATTTGCGGCGTTGGCGTCGCCTTCAAGCTTTTGCAGGCGCTTTTTCTAGCGATAAAGGGCGAGCGTTTTGATCGCGACATAGAACTCGTTGCCATTGGTACTGTTGCAGATATCGTACCGCTGGTAGGTGAAAATCGGAAGCTCGTCAAAGAAGGACTGGCACGCATCAAAAACAGTGAGATTCCAGGCGTTGCCGCATTGGTCGAAATTGCAAATCTTCAGGATAAGGAAATCGGAACGGGGCATGTCGGCTTTATGCTTGCGCCGCGTATCAATGCCGCAGGCCGTATCGGTACGACGAAAAAAGGTGTTGCGCTTCTCACTGCCCTAAATTCCGCAGAGGCAGCATCGCTCGCACGTGAGCTTGATGCGCTGAACAGCGAGCGGCAAGGTATTGAGCAGGAAATCCTTGCCAAAGCGGAAGAAGACCTTGCAGAAAAGGATGTGGAAAGCCTTTCGGCTATCGTCGTCGCGGGCAAAGGGTGGAATCCTGGCGTCATCGGTATTGTCGCCTCTCGTCTTGTGGAGCATTACTACAAGCCGACAATTGTCTTTTCCATCGGCAAAGACGGCACGATGAAGGGATCCTGTCGGAGCATCAAGGGACTCCATATGCATGAGGCGCTCTCTGCCCTCAGCGATCATATTTTGCAGTTTGGCGGCCATGAGATGGCAGCAGGGCTTTCCCTGGCAAAGGGCGCATATGCAGCTTTTAAGACTGCATTCTTGGATTATTGCAGAGCGCATCTCACGGACGAAGATTACATACCGAAGATTTCTGTCGAGCTTGAGATGGCACCAGCAGAGCTTTCATTTTCTCTTATCGAGGAACTATCCTGCCTTGAGCCCTACGGCATAGGCAATCCCAAGCCGCTCTTTGGCTGCCGTGCCATTCGTGCGGCAGAGGCGAGAGTGATGGGAAGGGAAAAGGATCACCTCTGTTTCGAGGTCGGTACGAAAGCAAAACCCGTGCGCGCCATTATGTGGCATCAGGGAAAGCTCGCAGACATCGTAAATGCAGAGCCGATCGACATCGTTTACACGCCGTCCATCAACGAGTGGAACGGTAAGAAAAGTATCCAATGTATGGTGGAAGACCTAGCTCCGGCAGATGCGATGCGTGTGTTTCCGACGCGCAGCATTCTCATGGAGCTCTATCGCTTTCTCATGAGACAGAATGAAGCGCATGGAAGCATTCCTTTTCATGCAGAAGCTTTAACGGGAGCTTATAACATGACGGCATCCCGATATAAGAAGGACAGGATGTCGTATTATACAATGTGTATGGGGCTTCGTATCTTTCAGGAGCTCGGCATCCTTCGTGCGGATGTGGAAGAAAAGGTGTTTCATATGCCGAAACTTGCAGGCAAGACGGAGCTTTTAGCGTCGCCTACATACCGGCGCGGCATGCGTGCATATGAGAGAAAGATGGGGAAAGCATGATGGAAGAACATAAGGAACCTATCTCAATAGACGTTCTGATCAACGATATCAAGGCGTATTCCCCCACGGCGGATATCGCACTCATCCGCCGTGCCTATGAGCTTGCGGAAAAGGCACATAGCGGTCAGCGCCGTGTCTCGGGCGAAGCGTATATCATCCATCCGCTTCACGTGGCAAAGATCCTTACCGATCTTCATATGGACGATGCGACGGTCAGCGCTGCGCTTCTTCACGATGTTGTCGAGGATACAATCTATACGAACGAAGAGATGCAGCAGATGTTCGGCGAGGAAATTGCCATGCTGATCGACGGCGTGACAAAGCTCGGCAGGCTGCAGTACAAATCGAAGGAAGAAGCGCAGCTGGAAAGTTATCGCAAGATGTTTCTCGCGATGGCAAAAGACATCCGTGTCATTATGATCAAGCTCGCTGACCGTCTGCACAATATGCGGACACTAAAGTATATGCGCTCCGATAAGCAGAAGCGCATTGCACAGGAAACCATTGAGGTATATGCGCCGCTTGCCAATCGCTTGGGCATCTCGAGCATCAAGTGGGAACTTGAAGATCTCTGTCTTCGCTACCTTTATCCCGATGTTTACTATCAGCTTGTCGAAGATGTCAAGCAGAAACGAAAGGAACGTCAGAGCTTCATTAACACTTCCATGGAGCAGATTCGCGGCAAGCTTGAAGAGGCAGGCATTAAGGCGGAAATCAATGGGCGTGCAAAGCACTTTTACAGCATTTACCGCAAGATGCAGCGCGATCAGAAGGACATCAGTGAGATCTATGATTTATCGGCCATCCGCGTTCTCGTCCATTCGGTAAAGGACTGCTATGGTGTGCTAGGCGTCATCCATGCGATGTGGAAGCCGATTCCAGGGCGTTTTAAGGACTACATTGCGATGCCGAAGGCAAACGGTTATCAGTCGCTTCATACGACCGTCATGACGCGCGGCTATCCCTTAGAGATTCAGATTCGCACGTTCAAGATGCATCAGGTTTCTGAGTACGGCGTTGCAGCGCATTGGAAGTATAAGGAGAGCGGCAAGAGCATTGGCGCGGGAAGCGAGAACGATCGCAAGATGAGCTTCCTCCGTCAGATGGTCAGTCTGCAAAAGGACTTCAAGGATCCAAAGGAGTACTTTGAAGCCTTGAAGGTCGACGTCTTTTCCGATAAGGTCTTTGTCTTTACCCCACAAGGCGATGTCGTCGACTTGCCCAAAGGCTCGATTCCCATCGACTTTGCCTATCGCATT
>CAUVCH010000018.1:0-11256 GCA_963550265.1 uncultured Mitsuokella sp.
GGCATCCGCCGCGCTCTGATGCTTATTCGTGCAGATTGCCATGGGGATATTCCTGCGCCGAAGTTCCTCCAGCATCTCCGGGATGCCGTCATAGAGCTGCGTCCGGTGCAGCAGACGCTCCGCGTAGCAGTCTTTGTAGCGCGCCATTGCTTCATCCACGAACGCCGCATCCCGGCTCCGCTCCTCGGGCAATATGCGCTCAATCAGTTTGCGAGAGCCATCACCGACGAAATAGCGATATGCGCCCACGTCATGCGTTCGAAATCCATAGGATGCGAGCATGGCGTTCGCGGCGTCCGCGAGATCCGCCAGCGAGTCGACCAGTGTTCCGTCCAAATCAAATACGGCGGCTTGACAGTGCATGACCGTGCCCCTCCTTCCGCAAGTGCAATCAGCCCTTTCCATACGGGGAGGGCTGATTTTTATGTCCGCTCACAACGAGATATTTGTTTTCGAAAAATCAGGCGTCCAGTTTTTTGGCGAGCAGTTCGTTCACCATCTGCGGGTTTGCCTTGCCCTTGGACTGTTTCATGACCTGCCCGACCAGCGCGCCGATGGCCTTCTTGTTGCCGCCCTTGTAGTCAGCGACAGCCTTTTCATTCTTCGCGATGACCTCGTCGACAATTCCTTCGATTGCCTTCGTATCGGTAATCTGCACAAGTCCCTTGTCCTTGACAATCTTTGCCGGACTGTCCGAATTCGTCCACATTTCCTTGAAGACCTTCTTTGCGATCTTGCCGGAAATCGTATTCTTCATGATGAGGCCGATCATCTCGCCAAGGCGCTTTGCATCCACTGGAGACTGCTCGATCGCAATGCCCTCTGCATGCAAGTTCTTCGAGAGGTCGCCCATGATCCAATTGGCGGCAAGCTTCGGATCTGCGCCCGTCTTCGTAACTGTGTCGTAATACTCTGCCATGGCACGCGAGCTCGTGATGATGCCTGCATCGTAGGCAGAAAGTCCGTCTTCTTTCTCCAGACGTGCGCGGCGGGCATCCGGCAGTTCCGGCAGCTCGCTTCGAAAACGCTCAATTTCTTCATCCGTCGTGACGATAGGCGGAAGATCCGGCTCCGGCATATAGCGGTAGTCGTGCGCATTTTCTTTCGAGCGCATGGAAAGTGTGATGCCGCGGCTCGGGTCAAAGGTGCGCGTCTCCTGAATGATGTGACCGCCGTCGTCCAAGACTTCGCTCTGGCGCTCTATCTCATATGCAATCGCATCTTCGAGGTTCTTGAAGGAGTTGATGTTCTTCATCTCCGTACGCGTGCCGAGCGCCTCCGTTCCAACCGGGCGAAGTGAGACATTGATATCGGCGCGGAGATTGCCCTCCTCCATGCGGCAGTTCGAAACGTCGATGTACTCCATGATCGCCTTGATCTTCTCCATGTAGGCACGCGCTTCTTCTGCCGAGCGAAGGTCTGGCTCCGAGACGATTTCAAGAAGGGGGACGCCCGTGCGGTTGTAGTCGATATTGGATGTCGCAGAGTCCTTGATAGTCGTGCCAGAGTGAACGAGCTTGCCCGCGTCCTCTTCCATGTGAATGCGCGTCAGACGAATGCGCTTCTTCTCGCCGTTCACATCGATGTCAACCCAGCCATGCTCGGCAATCGGCAGGTCATACTGACTCGTCTGCCAGTTTTTCGGAAGGTCGGGATAGTAATAGTTCTTGCGGTCAAACTTGCTGTACTTGTTGATCGTGCAGTTCGTCGCGAGCCCCGCCTTGATGCCGAACTCGACGACGCGGCGGTTGATGGTCGGGAGAACGCCCGGAAGACCGAGGCAGACAGGACAGACGTGCCGATTCTCTTCTGCGCCGAATCCCGTCGCACAGCCACAGAATATCTTTGTCTTTGTCTTTAACTCACAGTGAATTTCAAGACCGATGACGGCTTCATACTTCATCCTTTCACTCCTCCCAACGGTGCAAGTTTCGTATACTCATGCGCCTGCTCATAGGTGTAGGCCGCGCGAAGAATCGTCGCTTCATCCAGCGGCTTTCCGATGATCTGCAGCCCAATCGGCAGCCCTGTGCCCGTTTCGCCGCAAGGCACGGAGATTCCCGGCAGTCCCGCAAGATTGAGGGGAACCGTGCAGATATCCTGCAGATACATCTTGAGTGGGGCAGAAACCATCGCACCGATTTTGTATGCTGCGGTCGGTGCCGTCGGAGCGAGGATGACGTCGACCTTTTGGAAGGCGTCTGTATAATCCTGCTGAATCAGCGTGCGAACCTTCAGCGCTTTCAAATAATACGCATCGTAGTAGCCAGCGGAAAGCGCATAGTTGCCGATTAAGATGCGGCGCTTGACCTCTTCTCCAAAAAGTTCCGTTCGCGTATTCGTCATCATCTGGACGAGATCCTCGCCGTCGATGCGCTCGCCATAGCTGACGCCGTCATAGCGCTCGAGGTTCGTCGCCGCTTCTGCCGGTGCGATGAGATAGTAGGTCGAAATCGCGTACTTCGTGTGCGGCAGCGAAAGTTCTACGACTTCAGCGCCCATCGCCGTAAAGTCGTCGATGGCCTTCCTGACAGCGGCTTCGACTTCTGCCTCCATGCCGTCGACAAAGAATTCCTTGGGAAGACCGATTTTCATGCCCTTCACGTCAGGCGTCAGCGCCTGCGTGTAATCGGGAACCTCCGACGGAGACGAAGTCGAATCCATCGGGTCGTTGCCCGCGATGATATTCATGATATGCGCCGCATCCGTCACATCGCGCGTGAGCGGTCCGATCTGGTCGAGCGACGAGGCATAGGCGACGAGGCCGTAGCGCGAAACGCGTCCGTAGGTCGGCTTGAGACCAACGACGCCGCAGAACGCTGCCGGCTGGCGGATGGAGCCGCCCGTATCCGAGCCAAGCGCCCAGATCGCCGTACCCGCAGCAACTGCCGCTGCACTGCCGCCCGACGAGCCGCCCGGCACACAATCGAGATTCCAAGGGTTGTGCGTCGTCTGGTAGGCAGAGTTCTCTGTCGAGCCGCCCATGGCAAATTCATCGAGATTCGTCTTGCCGACGACGACCGTACGGCCCGCCGCGTGAAGCTGCCTGACAACGGTTGCATCGTACGGCGGCACAAAGTTTTCAAGAATCTTCGAAGCGCAGGTCGTGCGAATGCCCTTCGTGCAGATATTGTCCTTGATTGCGCCCGGAATGCCCTCTAAAAAGCCGAGCGTTTCGCCGCGCGCAACTTTTGCATCGGCTTCTCCTGCCGCCTTTAGTGCCGCGTCCTTTGTCAGCATGAGATAGGCCTTGACTTTGTCTTCGACCGCATCCACACGCGAAAAGACGTCTTCTGTCAGCTCTTTTGCGGTGATTTCCTTTTTCTCGAGCAAGGTATGAAGTTCATGCGCACTCTTTTCAAAAAGTCCCATTCTATTCGTTCCGTCCTTTCCGTCAGGAAATACTCACTCCTCCAGCACGCGCGGCACCTTGAAATACCCGCCCTCCT
Organism: uncultured Mitsuokella sp.; assembly: GCA_963550265.1. Classification (GTDB taxonomy): domain Bacteria; phylum Bacillota; class Negativicutes; order Selenomonadales; family Selenomonadaceae; genus AWVT01. The sequence goes on from CAUVCH010000018.1 coordinate 3,450, forward strand.
TGAGCGGAGCATTCGAAAGCGCAAGTTCGCGGTCGAGCGACGGCTTTACAACGTCCTCGCGGAAGACATTTTCCATCGGAAGCGCATATGTCGTTGGCTTGACAGCATCCGTATTGATTTCGGAAAGATTGTCCATATAAGAGAGAATCGCATCCATCTGCGCGATATAACCGTCTGCCTTATCCTCTGCAATTGCGAGGCGTGAGAGCACAGCCACGTTCTTTAGATCTTCCCTTGTGACCTTCATAATTTCACCATCCCATACAATCGATTGAAAACGAATCTATTATACCTTAAATACCTGCCTTCTGTCCATTGCAGGCAGGAAAAAAGACGCGCCCGCTCCACTTCGCATAAATTTCGTGTGCTGCCAATAAAAAAGAACCGTGCAGTTGCACAGTTCTTTTTTATTCAAAAAACTTACGAAACGCGCTTATTTCAGTGCGTCGCCAAGCTTGCTGTTCGTGTTGCGAGCCGCCTGAACGGATTCTTCGAACTTCGCCTTCTCGTCGCCCGTGAGGAGACCTGCTTCGTCGAGGTCAATGATCTTTTCGCAGCCGCCCTTGCCGAGAATGACAGGAACGCCGATGCAGAGATCCGTCTCGCCGTATTCGCCGTCGAGGTAGACGCAGGTCGGGATGACCTTCTTAGCGTCGAGGGCAATGGCTTCAACCATGGCAGCAGCTGCTGCGCCCGGCGCCATCCATGCAGACGTGCCGAGGAGCTTCGTCAGCGTTGCGCCGCCGACCTTCGTGTTTGCGACGACATCGTCGAGAACTTCCTTGGTGAGGAGCTTCGTGACAGGGATGCCGCGGAGCGTTGCGAGGCTGACGAGCGGAACCATCGTCTTGTCGCTGTGACCGCCGATGACCATAGCATCGACGTCTGCCGGCGTTGCAGGATAGCCGTTCTCTGTAAGAGCCTTTGCGAGGAAATAACGGAAGCGGCTGGAGTCAAGCATGCCGCCCTGACCGAGGACGCGGCTGCGCGGAAGCTTGAAATCCTTCAGCGTGAGGAACGTCATAGCGTCCATCGGGTTAGAAATGATGATGAAGTAAGCGTTCGGGGAGAACTTCAGCGCCTGGTCGACAACGCTCTTGACGATCTTTGCATTGACGCCGATGAGGTCTTCACGGCTCATGCCCGGCTTGCGCGGCATACCGCTCGTGATGACGACGACTTCAGAGCCTGCCGTCGGCGCATAGCCGTTCGGATCATTCGGCTCTGCCGTGACACCTGTGACCGTCGTGTCAAAGTTCAGCATGTGTGCCGTCTGCATGATATCCATGGCTTTGCCCTGCGGGACACCGTCTTTGATATCGACGAGAACGATCTCGCTGCAGAACTTTTTCGTTGCAAGAACGTTTGCGACTGTAGCGCCGACGTTACCTGCACCAACAACTGTTACCTTCATAATATATTGCCTCCTTAGGATTTGAATCACTCGAAAAGAGTGAATGCGGAATGCCTGAACTATTACTGTGGGTTATCCATACCTACGTTTTAATTATAGCATATGACCGCGGCAGATGACAATTCCATTTCCACATTTTCACGCAAAATTTCCACATTTTTTGCCGCATGCACGGCTCATGCCTTTCCGCCCGCCGACCGTACAATGGCTTTGGCGACATCCTTCACGCGCATCTGCTTTTTCATCGCGTATTGGCGAATGCGCGTGTATGCCTCATTTTCGGAGAGTCTGTGCGCCTTCATCAAAATCCCCTTGGCGCGATCGAGGAGCTTGCGCAGTTCGAGAGAGTCGCGCAGCTCTTCAATCTCACCTTCGAGCGCTTCTCTCTCGTGCCAGCGGGAGAGCGCGATGCGAATGGCGGGGAAGAGACTTTCTTCACGTACGGGCTTCACAAGATAGCCGAGAACCCCAGCGTCATTTGCGGCTTCTACAATATCGGGCTGACTGAAAGCGGTCAATAGGAGCACAGGCGCAAGGTGCGCGCCGAAAATCGCCTTTGCAGCGTGGATGCCGTCCATCTCGGGCATCTTGATATCCATGATGACAAGATCGGGGTGATGCAGCCGCGTAAGCTCGACGGCACGCCTGCCGTTTACCGCTTCGCCGACGACTTGACAGCCGTTTTCTTCGAGCATCTCCCGCAGATCCATACGGATGATCGATTCATTATCCGCAAGGACGATGCGGAGCGGCTCCGTCCCCACGACACGCGGCCTCTTCTTTTCTCTAACATCTCTTACCAAAATCCCTGCCCCCTTTGCCGTTTTGCCAAACAAGTTTAGTCTTCGACCAGATTCGCAACGTGCCGAGGAATGCGAATCTCAGTCGCTACACCGCCCTCTTTTCGATTCTTTATGACGACGGTACCGGCAAGGTCGCCCTCGACGAGTGTCTTAATGATGGTCAGACCAAGGGATTTGCGCGCTGCCTTCCCAAAATTCTCCGGCAGGGATGCGCCGTCATTGGCAAAGAGAAGGGTAAATGCCTCTGCCGTCTCCGATACATGAAGTGTGATCTTTCCGTGCGTGCGCCCCGCAAAGCCGTGCTCCATACTGTTTAAGACAAGCTCGTTTAAGACGAGGGCGAGCGAGCTGGCACACTTGGACGGTAAAATAAGCCGCGTGCCGATGTACTCTGTCTCGATGGCAAAATCCTTCGCCGCCATGCTTCTGGCGACCAGCGCAAGGATGTTTTCCAAGACCTCCTGCACATCGATCGTCTCCGTCGTCTGCTGAGAAAGGTACTCGTGCACGACCGAAATAGAAAGGATGCGATCGATGCTCTCGGCAAGTGCGGCGCGAACTTCTTCCGACGCAGCGCGCCTTGCCTGCAGACGAAGAAGGCTCGCAATCGTCTGTAAATTGTTCTTGACGCGATGGTGAATCTCCGCGATGACCGCCGCTTGTATGCGCAGTTCCTCATCCTTTTTGCGCGTCTCGGTGACGTCCGTGAGCAAGATGACATACCACTTGGGCGCACCGCCTTCGCGCGTGACGAGTTCGCGCCGCACGAGGGTGAGCCCCGCCGCCTGAATCTCCTTTTGCCAAGGCTCGTTGCTGACCGTCGTCTCACGCAAATCGACATGGCGAAGCAGCTGGTCAAAGATGCGCCGCCCCTTGAGTGAACCAACGCCCAGCGTCCGATAGATGCGCCTTGCGGCAGAATCGGAAAAGACAATGCGGCTAGTCGCATCGGCGACGATGATGCCCGTCTGCGGCAAAATCGGGCGAAAGATGGCGGCATTTGGTGTACTTCTCGCTAAACCCAGAAGAGACAGGCCCGCCTGCTGCAGCCGGTCGTAATCCTTCAGAGCGAGCCGCTCAAGATCCGTTTCAAAATTCAGGACAGCAAATACGCGCCCCGTCGCCTTTTCACGGATGCCGAAAGTAAACATGTCGAGCATCTTGCCGAGCTGCCATTCACGCTTGCCCCGCCCGGACTTTCCCGTGCGAAAGGTCTCGCTGACCAGCGGTTCTTCCATCTCATGCACGATGGTGCCGAGTGTCTCAGTGCCGCGCGGAAGATAGAATGTATGCGGATAGCAGTGCCCTGCAAAAAGATAGGCGGCTTCCTCCTGCGTCCGAAGGTATACCCTCAGCTCTGCATGCAGTAAATCCGAAAGAAAGGGGAAGGCCGCCGCAAGCCTTTTGAAGAGCTGCTGCTCTTTTCCCGTCAGCGCATCCATCGTTTCCCCGCCTGCCATGTATGTCCCATGCATCAGCGATTCCCCAGGCTAAGTCCCGGCACAGCGTTGAGATAGAGGTCGTCATAATCGCCCGCTTCCGCCTGATAATAGCCGCGGCAGGCGATCATCGCCGCATTGTCCGTACACAAGATGCGCCCGGGGTACGCAAAGCGTACGCCGCACTTTTCCGCTTCCTTTATAAGGCGCCCTTCAAGGTTTGAATTTGCCGCGACGCCGCCCGCGAGAACGAGCGTATCGCGCCCCGCCAGCTTCACGGCCTCAAACGCCTTATGTACCAGCACTTCGACGACGGAGCGCTGGAAAGAAGCTGCGACATTTGCCTTATCGATCGCATGCCCCTTCATCTTTTCGCTGTTGAGGTAAGCGAGCACGGCGGACTTCAGCCCGCTGAAACTGAACTCAAAGTTTCCCTCACTGTTCAGCGCCTGCGGAAAATCGATCGCCGTCGGGTCGCCTTCCTTGGCAAGCCTGTCGATCTCCGGACCGCCCGGATACGGCAGTCCCATGACGCGGGCGATCTTATCGAACGCCTCCCCTGCCGCATCATCGCGTGTCTGTCCCATCATGCGAAAGGTATTGTACCCCTGAACATCGACGAGCGCCGTATGCCCGCCCGAGACGACGAGCGCGAGAAACGGCGGTGTGAGCGCCTTATCCTCGAGAAAATTCGCAAAGACATGCCCTTCGAGATGGTTGACGCCGATGAGCGGCACGCCGAGCGAAAAGGCGAGCGCCTTTGCCGCCGAAACGCCGACGAGGAGAGCACCGACCAGCCCGGGACCATAGGTCACGGCTATCTGCCCGATGTCCTCCTTTTGGACACCTGCCACGCGCAGCGCCTCATCGATAACAGGCAAGATGTTGACGATGTGCTTCCTGGAAGCGATTTCCGGCACGACCCCGCCGAATTTTCGATGTATGGGGATCTGTGTCGAAATGATGTTGCTTAACACCTCACGCCCGCCCCGAAGCACTGCCGCGCTCGTCTCATCACAGCTCGACTCGATGCCGAGCGTTAGTATTTCCTGCTGCAAAATTTACTCCTCGTCATCCAACGCCAGTTCCGACAACTTTGTATTCCACAGAATGAGGGCGTCTTCGCCGTTGTCTTGATAATACTTCTTGCGCACCCCCACCTGACGAAAGGCATAATGTGCATAAAGGGCACGCGCAGGTGCATTCGACGGGCGAACTTCCAGCGTCATCGCCGTGATGCCGCGCTTGACTGCCAGCCGAAAGAGCTCCTTTAAGAGCTTCGTTGCAATGCCCTTTCCGCGGTAGGCGGGAAGAATGGCGACATTCGTGATCTGCGCCTCCTCGAAAGAAACCCAGCAGCCGGCGTAACCGATGACCCTTTCGCCGTCCAGCGCGAGGAGATAACAGGTATCGGCATTTCCCGCCGCTTTCCAAAAGGATTCGCGCGACCACGGAATCTTAAAGCACGCCTTTTCCACGACCTCGACGGCATCGGCGTCTTCCCGTGCCATTCGCCGAAACGAAAGATTCATTTTCCTGCCTCCCGCTGACGCTTCTCCCATAGAACCTCTGCTTCACTCCTGCGGATATAGACCGGCTCGAGATTCATGACATTGTCCGCTTCGCCTCGCGAAAGGCGCATGGCACCGAGCATCGCGACACACGCCGCCCGCGGCATCCGCATGTGTGCGGGCGCTAGGTGGACATGTGCAGGAAGCGCGGCGTCCTTTTTAATCTTGCGCACGGCGTCGCCGAGAAGTATGACCTCTTCTTTCAGCTGCCCCACTTCCTCTAAAATCTGCTCGATGGGTTTTACCGCGATCGCCGCACGGGCTTGCATAACACCGTCCGAAAAGAGGAACGGGGCTGTGTAAGCGTTTCCCTTCTGCGCGTCGATGATCGGCAGCACCGTCACGCCCGGTACGGGAAAATGCATGGCGAGCGCGTCAAGCGTCGAAATGCCGACGAGGGGAACGTCCCATGCATACGCCATCGCCTTTGCCGCCGCCAGACCGATGCGAAGCCCCGTGAAAGAACCCGGCCCGATGCTAACCGCGATGTCGCTGACATTCCTTTGCTCCGTGCCCGCCATCTGCAGCACGCTTTTGACATGCGGCATCAATGTCTCGGAGTGCGTCAGTCTTCCCTGCATCGTGATCTCAGCTGCAAGCCGCCCTTCCTTCAGCACGGCGACACTTGAAACCTGGGATGCCGTTTCAATCGCAAGTATCGACAAAATCTTTCCACTCCTTCAAAAAAGATGCATAGCGCGCACCGACCGCGTGAAAAACAAGCGTCCGCTGTGCACCGTCGCCGCGCGTGATTGCCACTTCGATATAGTCCTCTGGCATGGCGCCCGGAAACTTGTCCGACCACTCGACGAGCACAATGCCTTCCGGCGCATCTGCATATTCATAGAAGCCGATGTCCTCCAGCTCTTCTTCTCTTTCCAAACGGTAGAGATCGAAATGGGCGATGGAACAGTCGCCTTCATAGAGATTCATCAAACTAAAAGACGGGCTTGTGACCTCTCCCGTGACGCCGAGCGCCTGCGAAAAGCTCTGCACGAAGAGCGTCTTTCCCGCGCCGAGGTCGCCGACCAGCCCGATGACCAACCCCTTCGGCGCCCTCTGCCCCAAGAGGCGTGCAATGCGCGCGGTCGCCTCCGGCGAAGATGATTCCACCCTAAACATATAAGCTCCCTTTTTGACAATAGTTTTTTTTATTATACCATGAAACCCACCGAATCTCAAAAGCTTGTCATTTCTTTTCCTATATTGTATAATGACTACAACAAAATAACGTATATCCGTGATTGATGCCGTTTATCATTTCGAGCCACAGAGATTCATCTTCGATGACAGCGCTATACAGGCGCGCAAGGAAGTGATGCTATTGGGTTACATAAGGCGATAGAACTGTTGAAAATAGGAAGATTATGATGGAATGATAAGGAGGAAAGATTATGGCTGCCTATACGTTAAACCGCGATATTTTGTCACCAGGCTATCTAAACGTCAAGACTTCCGGTTATTCGGGTCTTCCCAACGAGACTGTAACTGGAAGTTCAATTAGCTCTTTAAGTACTGTCATCTCTAGTGTTACTTACTCTGCTACCTATCACACGATTGCGCTTGATGATAATAATTTCATCTGGAACTGGCCTGCAAATATTGGCAGAACTTCTCCTGCGCCTACCATAGGTGCCGTACCTGCTATCACTAGACCTGCTTGGAAATTAGTTGCTGATGGAGAGTATAATATCACAGGCAGTAATACCTCAGTCTATATCGTTACCAATGGACGGAAACTGCCCATGAGTAATCCTAATCATACCATACTCAACTTTCCAAATACAGGCGGTCTCGTCTATGTGTCTGATTCTCCTAATGAGCAACTTGCCGTCAATGCTAATCTTGGTGTCGTAACATTAGAGGGTGGATACAGCCACGGCAACGTCTCTGCCGCGTCAAGCAATCCCCAAAAATTTGTCATCAACAACAAGCACCCATTCAACCCTCCTGATCCAAACGCGGGTAGCAATTTAAAACTGAATAGCGGCAATGATGCAGACCATATCACAATTGAAGATGGTACATATAACCAGGTTCATGCTTATGCCGGAAATGATTATATCTTTCAGAAAAATAACGGTACAAATCAAATCTTCGGTGAAGATGGCTTTGACACGATTGAAATTCAAAGCAAAAACGGTTGGGAAGTGGACGGTGGCAACCACTCGGATCATATCACGCTCAAAAGAGAAAACAGCAAGGTTTACGGTGGTGGAGATAACGACTTTATTACCGTCACGAGCGACGACGATGCTTTAAACTATATCCATGGCGGCCCCAGTGGAAAATCTGCCAATCGCGATAATTCCGATACCAGCGATACCATCAAAGCGGGAACCTACAGTCATATCTGGGGCGATGGCGGTGCAGATAGCATCTCCGTCATAAGCAGGAATACAGTCTACGGCGGTTGGAGCGCAGTAGGAATTGCAGGCGCTACTACTATAAACAATCAATATGCTAATTATAAGTACGGTCCTGATAGTTCCGACAGCATCTATGCTGTTAATAACAACTACATCGCTGGCTGCGGCGAAGGCGACAGCATCGTTGCCAGCCAATACAACACCATCTATG
>CAUVCH010000019.1:0-11000 GCA_963550265.1 uncultured Mitsuokella sp.
GGGAGGATGAAGTCATCGGTCATATGACAAACATTCGCCAAAATAACGGTGAGGAGAGCCAGTCCTATCATAAAGAAAAATAAAATGTCACTGCCGAACTGCTGCGCAAGTATGAGACCGATAAAGGGACCGACCACCATGGCAAGGTTTGTCGAAAGGGCAAAGTAACCGATGCCCGTTCCCTTCTTTTGTACGGGAAGAAGCAAGGCGACGAGCGTCGCGGCGCAGGTCGTCCCAATAGCAAAGACAATGCCATGTGCAAAGCGCAGAACGTAGAGACCGGTAAACGTCTGAAAAACAGAAAAGCCCGTCATGATGAGGAGAAAGGCAAACGTCGATGTAAAAAGCAGACGCCGCTTGTTGACGGCATCAATGCATTTCCCTGCCAGTGGGCGGCAAAGAACTGCGCCGCACTGGAAAGAGGTCATCGCAAGCCCTGCTTCTAATTCACCGCCGCCGAGACTTTCCATAATGAAGATCGGCAGCGCCGACACCATGATGTACTGCGACATAAAAAAGAAAAAGTTCGTGCCGCTCATGCTAAAAAATTCCGATGTCCAAAGTTTTTCCTGCAAGATAACTATCTCCTCTTTAGATGGTAATACAAGAGACCGTAAAGCACGCCGATAATGGCAGGAACGAACCAGCCGAGCATCACATTATAAAACGGAACGTATGCCGAAAGAAGTGAATTGACAAAAGGCAGCGAAAGCCCTGCGGCATTCAGTCCATCGAGCAGCGCAAAGACCAATGTCACATTGAGCGCCGAATGATAGACGACTGTCCGCTCGCCGATCTTAGAATCGAGCAAGGAGAGCAGAACAAAGACGATGACGATCGGATATATGGCGACGAGGAACGGCACCGCAAGAGCGATGATCTGCGTAAGACCAATGTTGGAAATGAGAAAGCTGAAAATCAGGAAGAGCTGAAGCAAGCGCTCATACGAGATGCGGTTTTTAAAAAGCTTGTTAAAAAACCATGCGGTACTCGATGCCATGCCGCAGCTCGTCGTAAGGCAGGCGAGCGCGATGATGACGGCGAGAAGGATGTTGCCCGCATGTCCGAAAAGAATCGCGACCGCCGCTGCGAGAAGCTGCCCACCGTTTGCGGAGTGGCCAAGCACTTCGGTACTCGTTGCACCAAGGTAGGCGAGCGAACCGTAGACGCAGGCCATCAGCGTGACTGTGATGAGCCCTGCAATAAGGCAGACCTTGCCAATCGCACGATCATCCTTTACACCGCGCATGCGAATGGTATTGACGACGAGCGTACCAATCGCGATCGTCGCGAGAAGATCCATTGTCTGATAGCCATCCTGAAAGCCCTGCGCAAAAGGCGTATTCGCATAGCTTCCCGTCGCCGCCTGGATAAGTCCGAGCGGATGGGCAAATGCCGCAACGAAGAGAACGGCGAGAACGATGAGCAACAGGGGCGTCAGCATCTTGCCGATACGATCAATCAACTTGTTCGGATTGATGGCAAGATAATAGGAAACAAAAAAGAAAATTGCCGAATAGACCACGCGACCGACCGTCATCGTATCTTCCGAAAGAAAGGGACGTATGCCGATCTCGAAAGAAACCGCGCCTGTACGGGGAATCGCAAACAGCGGACCGATGCAGATGTAAAGAATGACGAGAAGCAGCCCGCTGTACCACGGATAGAAGCGCCTTTTGATAAGTTCGATGTAGCGGCCGCCGTGAAGTGCAATCGCAAGGATACCGATGAGCGGCAGCCCGACACCAGTCAGCATGAATCCGACCATAGCAATGTAATAATTCTCTCCCGCCGCCTGTCCGAGTGCCGGCGGAAAGATGAGATTCCCTGCACCAAAAAAGACCGAGAACATCATGAACCCAATGGTAAGGATCTCGGTTTTCTTAAAAGTATCCATATATACTCCCGCTTATTCCTTCGTCTCTTCTTTAAAAAATGTTGCTATTAGTTTAACACCCGCTTTAAAAAAATGCAAACCGAGGGATACTTCAAATAAAAATGTCTCATCCTTGCAGAACTCTGCGAAGATGAGACGTGCATTTTCAAAATTTATCGATAAACTGCTGCTTAAGCAACTATCGAGGTCGGTATCTGTTTTATACCTGCTGCCGACCAAGCAATCGACTGTGCTCCTTTCGGCGGGCGAACAAGCGCGTTATACGCGAGGCTCAGACGCACGGCCACGAGCCCTTGCACCTGCGTCGCTGCTGCACTGCGGCGAATCTCGTACACCTCATGCGAGGCCTGTTTGACAACGAAAGATTCCGGCGTGTGAAACTGCACTTCAACACGCACGCCCGTCGGGCTGAGGAAGTGGACGTTAATGCCCTGATAAAAGCGTCCGCCCCAAGCGTTTCGGAAATTCATCACTTTGTAGCCGCGGCGCACGAGATGTCGAATAGCTTTTGGTACGAGTTCTGCATATCTTTCCGCTGTTGCTGTGACAGTGTAGCGAAGAACATCGGTGATGCCTTCTGCCGCCTGCCGCAGAGACTGTACTTTCTCTTCCGCTTCGCGGACAATCTTTTCTGAAAGGCTCTGGAAACACTTGATACGAAATGCAAGCCCGACGAGCTTTGCTCCCATCGCCTCGATCTTCCGCATATCTGCCGTAATGGCAGGCTCTGCCTTTTTTGCATGACCGAGGAGCTTATTTGCAAGAAAACGTCCGATCGAGCTGCCTGCCGCGTGATCTACATCCTTTTGCGTTTCAGATACAGCTTTTTCTATTTCCGCCTTCCTGCCTTCCTCGCAGAGAATGCCACTCTGGCGTTCCAGTGCCTTCAAACGCACGATATTTGCAACCGTGTCAAGAAAAGGCATGACATTTTCTACACAGGACGATGCCGACAACATTTCTTTCAATCCTTCTCCAGCCATTTGCTTCCCTCCAAACTTTTCAGATGAAACTTAGATTTACAGACGAATCCATGGAAGGGAGCTCCTTCGCTCCCTATGAGCAAAAGATTCCTAAAAATAGCAACTATTCAGTTTGTTTCCAAGAATAAAAACGAGATTCTTATTGATTTATAGGAATCTCTTTTTATTTAAAATAATTGTACTATATTTTTTCTGATTTGTCAAACAAGCAGATCTACCATAAACGTTACACAATCTCTTTCACTCAATCGTCAAATCTTTCGTCACGACGTAGTAGTCGATGGGAAATGTCGTCAGATTTCTGATATGTGCCGTGCCGACCATGGTGTTTGCAGGAAATGCGAGGAAGATTTCTGCATTGTCCCTGCACAAAAGCTCTGCCGCTTCCCTTATCATGCTCTCACGCTTGTTCTCATCAAATTCGGTCGGCAGCTTCTGAATGAGTACATCGAGTGCCGGATTGCTGTAACCGCCGAAGTTCATCCGGCTGCCTGTGCGGAAGACGCGATCCAAAAACAAATAGGGATTGTTCGTCGGCGCTGTGATGATATTCTGCTCCAGAAGATCCATGCCGTTTTCCTGCATTTTTACATTTTCATCCGGCACTTTTACAAGCGTGACTTCGATACCCGCGGTGCGAAGCTCCGCTTGCAAAGCTTCATACATCGCTGTCTTCGAGCCCCATGTCGCAAACTTTAGCGAAAGCCGCTTACCATCCTTTTGATAAAAGCCCTCCGCATCCTTTGTAAAGCCTGCCTTTTGAAAGCATTCAGCGGCATGCGGGAGATCCATTCTATGGGGATGCGCTACGCGTGCATAGGCAAGCGCCGGCGGGAAAGGCTCCCCCGCTGCCGTCGAACCGTTTCCCTCGAGCGTAGCAAGTGCGTCGTAGTCAATGGATGCAGCCACACCCTCGCGAAGATTTGAATCTTTCAGCGTGCCTTCTATATTGACATCGGCCATAAAGATGCGTGTACCAGATGCCTGCGAAATCTGATATTTATCATTTTCAAAGAGCGGACGGCTTGCTGTATCAACGCGCTGCATGAGGTCGATATCCCCCGCCTGCAGTGCCATGGCACGCTTCGTGTTATCGGGAATATACCTTACAGTCAGCTCATCCAGCCCCGGCGCACCGTTCCAATAACCAGCATATGCCTTAAGCTCAATAGCCGACCCTTTCTTGAAAGCTGAAACCATGTATGGTCCGGTAAAAATCGGTGCGGTATCTGGATTTGGAGCATCCGTATCCAAGATGATAAACGCGGGGTCTGAGAGCGTTGCGGCAAGTGCAGCATCTGGCTGCTCGGTTTCAATCACGACATCCTCTCCATCCGCTTTGATGGATTTTATGCCCGCCGCCATGCGTGCCGTCACATTTTCCTCAAGCGTGCGCTTCAAGGATTTCACTGCATCTTCTGCTGTCAAAGATTTTCCGTTTTGAAAAGTGACACCGCGTCGAATGTGAAAGCGCCAGATATTTTGTGATTCGCTTTTCCATGCATCAGACAGCTGCGGCGCATATGTCATATCTTCCGCCACCCGCACGAGTGTTTCTCCCGCCCCAATGCGTGAGACAGTCCATCCATCGTAATCGTGCGCTGGATCAAGAGATTCACCAAACCAATAGAGCCCCAGTGTTATGTGTTTACCGGCATACTTCTGCTCGCTGCCGCAGCCAATAAAGAAAAGAGCTGTGAACATAAGGACGGTACATAGGAAAAGGAAGCGCTTTCGTCGTGCCACGTATATTCCTCCGATATTGCTCATTTTCGCAATATATAGACCAAATTTACTTCGTTAAAAGAGTATACACGAAGGCAAAAATCTTACGCAAGCCTACTGGGGGGATGAAAGAAACGCCGCTGCATATAAAAAGCCGCCCGTGCGGGCGGCGAAGATTCTATTATCTCTCGATCAATGCTGCTGCGTCTTATCAAAGAGCTGGCTGACAGAGCGATGTCCATGGATTCGCATGATAACATCGCCAATGGCATCAGCAAGCGAAAGAACGACGATCTTTTCCGAATGCTTCTCCGGCGGAAGCGGAATCGTATCCGTGATAATGAGCTTTTCAATCGGAGAATCGTCGATGCGCGAAACTGCAGGATCGGAGAGAATCGCATGCGTACATGCCGCAAAAATACGCTTTGCACCGCGCTTTGCCAGTGCCTTTGCACCCTCACAGAGAGAGCCAGCCGTATCGACAATATCATCGATTATAATTGCGGTCTTACCTTCGACGTCGCCGATAAGATTCATGACCTCTGCCTGTCCCGGGCACGGACGACGCTTCTCGATGATGGCGATCGGCGTGTTGAGTCGATCCGCCAAAATGCGGGCGCGTGTGACGCCGCCGAGATCTGGCGAAACCACTACAGCATTATCAAATTTCTGCGTGAGGAAGTAATTGGCGATGACAGGTGCCGCCGCGAGATGGTCGACAGGAATATCGAAGAACCCTTGAATTTGACCAGCATGGAGATCGACGGTCAGCATGCGCGTAAGTCCCGCCGTTGTCATGAGATTGGCGACGAGTTTTGCCGAAATCGGCTCGCGCCCGCGGGTCTTTCGATCCTGGCGAGCATAGGCATAGTACGGAACAACCGCTGCAATAGAATGCGCCGACGCACGCTTGCAGGCATCGGCTAAAATGAGCAGTTCCATCAAGTTGTCGTTGACCGGCTGGGAAGTCGGCTGAATGATGAAGATGTCCTTGCCACGAATGCTTTCACTGATCATGACCTGCGTTTCGCCGTTGTTGAAGTGACCGACGAACGCATCGCAGAGATTGACGCCGATATGGTCGGCAATCTTCTTGGCAAGCTGTGGGTTCGCATTACCTGCCAGGATGCACAGGTTCGAAGTATCAAAAGCCATTTTGAAAAATTCCTCCCGTTGATAATACAACTGATAGAACAATGGATGATCACGCGACGCAAAAAGACGTCTCGCTGCTCATGCCTAGTATAGCATGAACGAGACGTCATTGTATAGCGCCGCAGATATTTTATTTATCCCTCAAGCTCTCTGCAAATCCATTGGTCAAAACTTCCTTATTCGCTGCGCTTATCCTTCCAGCCAGCAATATTTTTCTGATGAGCGCGAGCAACAGCGAGCGAACCTGCAGGAACTTTCGTCGTGATCGTCGAACCTGCGCCGACATACGCGCCGCTTTCCACTGTAACAGGCGCTACGAGATTTGAGTTACACCCGATGAAGGCATCATCGCCGATTATCGTACGGAATTTTTTCTTGCCGTCGTAATTGACCGTGATCGTACCGCAGCCCATGTTGACACCAGCGCCCATATCGCAGTCACCAATGTAGCTCAAATGCGGCAGCTTTGTTCCCTTGCCGATGTTGGAATTCTTGACTTCGACAAAATTGCCGATCTTGACATCCTCGGCAAGATGCGTATCGGGGCGGATATGCGTGAACTGACCGAGGATGACGCCCGCATCAAGCACACAGTCATGCGCATAGGTAAACTGTCCCGTGACATGATCGCCGCACTTGACGTTTTGAAAGCGAACCGAAGGACCAATCTCACACCCCTCTCCTATCTCTGTGCCAGCTTCCAGCCATGTCATAGGGTAAAGAACAGTATCACGCCCAACCTTGACGTCAACATCGACATACGTTGTCGCAGGATCCATAATCGTGACGCCGTTTGCCATCAGTTCTTCACATTTACGACGCCGAAGTATTTTTTCTGCCCCCGCGAGCTGAAGGCGCGAGTTAATGCCGAGTGTATCTTCTGCATCGTCCGCCGCCGTCGCCCAGATCTTTTCCCCCGCATTTTTTAGGATAGCGATGACGTCCGGCAGGTAATATTCGCCCTGTGCATTGTCGTTCGTAACCTTTGCGAGTGCCGCAAAGAGTGCTTCGATGTCAAAGCAGTAAATGCCCGCGTTTGCTTCTAGAACCTTCTTTTCCTCTTCCGATGCATCCTTCTGCTCGACGATCTTCATCACACTGCCGTCAGCATCACGGATGATGCGGCCATATCCCGTCGCATCATCGAAAATTGCCGTGAGAATCGTCGCCTTGGCATGCTGCTGCTCATGCTCGTGTGCCAGCTTTTCCAGTGCTGCCGGCGTCAAAAGCGGCGTATCCCCGCAAAGAACCATCAGCGTTCCCTTTTCACCAGCGAGAAGTTCCTTTGCCTGAAGGACGGCATGCCCCGTACCGAGCTGTTCTTCCTGCACGACACACTCTGCCTGCGATCCGATCGCTTCGCGAACCATCGCGCCGCCAAAGCCCGTGACAACGATCTGGCGACGTGCCCCTGCGGCCTTTGCCGCATCCAGAACATGCTGCACCATGGGCTTTCCCGCCGCCTTATGCAGCACTTTCGGCAGACGTGACTTCATGCGTGTGCCCTTCCCTGCCGCCAATACGATTGTTACAAAGCCTGTCTTTTCCATACCTTTTACTCCTCGGTTGTACATGTATTTCTTTGACGAGCAACTCTCACTGCGTCTTCCCCTTTGTACTGCTTCTGCCGCCCTTCTTCCCATTTTCAATGGCGAGCATCAGTGTCTTTTGCGAATGCTCCATGTGACGCTGCGCCGCCTTTCTCGCTGCTTTACTGTCACCTGTGGCAATGGCTTCAACAATGGCGCGATGCTCCTCAAGCGTCGCTTCTAGGCGACCGGGATACGACATCGAAAGCGTGCGGAAGCGCGTGAGCTGGTCGCGAAGATTTGAGATGATGCCTACCAAACGCCCATTGCGCGCCGCGTGGTAGAGCAAGTCATGAAACTCGATATCCGTCTCGACGATCTTTTCCATGTCTCCGCCTTTGATATGACCGCCGATGATGACGAGAAGCCGCTGCAAATGTTCGAGTTCATCCTCTGTAATGTGCTCGGCAGCAAGTCCATTCGATAGGGATTCGAGCGCTGTACGAATCTCAAAGATCTCGCATATGTCGCGGACAGACATATCCGCGACATATGTTCCACGGCGCGGCATCATGACGACATAGCCTTCGAGTTCGAGCTTCCGAAGCGCCTCGCGCACCGGTGTACGGCTGACGCCAAGCTGCTCAGCAAGCGTGATCTCCATGATGCGCTCTCCCGGGCAGAGCAGCCCCTCGCGGATGGCATCACGGATAGCTTCGCAAACGACCTCTCGAAGCGGCTGATAACTGTCAAGACGAATCGGAGATAGCTTCCATTCCATAACCTTCTGTCACTCCCTCCCGGTTCCCCTTTTCTTTCTGTTCTTGCTTTTTGGACAACGTTTATTCTGCTTTATAGCCCTTGCCATACGTCTCTGTCACAATGACCTCTGCCCCCGCTTCTTTTCGAAGGCTCTCTGCTATATTTTCCGCTGCTTCCTTCGTCTCTGCGAGGCCGAAAACGGTCGGACCGCTGCCGCTCATCATCGCGGCAAGTGCTCCTGCCTGCTTCATCTTTTCCCTGTAGTCTGCAATCTCAGGACACTTCTTTATACTAACACGTTCGAGCACATTCGACAACAGAGCGGCGACACCGTCCCTATCGCCGGCGGCAATCGCCCGTTCCATCGCCGCACAATCCGGATGAAAGTCCGTACCGACTTCATCGTATGCCTGATACGCCCATGCTGTCGAAATCGCAAGCGGCGGCTTTGCAAGAACGACATGCATCTTTGGAAGATCCGGCAAGCGGCGCAGCTCTTCGCCGCGTCCCGTCGCAAGCATCGTACCGCCGAGAAGGGAAAAGGGAACATCAGAGCCAAGAATTGCCCCGAGATGGCAGAGTTCTCTTTCTGAAAGCTCGATGTTAAAGAGCTTTGTCAATCCCACGAGTGTCGCCGCCGCATCTGCACTTCCGCCGGCAAGTCCCGCCGCTATGGGGATGTGCTTATCAAGGTCAATCTTAACACCGCCAATGATGCCATAGCGATCCATAAAGAGAAGCGCCGCCTTGTAGATGAGGTTATCTTCGCCTTCTGTCAAGTCTTCACGGTGCGTTGTCAAATGAATGCCGCTTTCCGTCCGCTCAAACGTCAGTCTGTCGTGAAGTGCCAGCGACTGCATGACCATCGAGACTTCGTGGAAACCATCCTCACGAGTCCCTAAGATATCAAGTGTCAGATTGATTTTTGCAAAGCCATTTACCGTAACCATCGGCTGCCTCCTCGTGTTCTGCGAAATCTCGGACAAAGCCCATCAAAATATGCAACGTATCTGCGTGATATCCTGATCCAAACATAGAAAGGTTCGAAATCGCAGGATGCACATACGCTGAATTTTGAAATCCTTCTTATTTTAGCACAAGATGCCCTAAGACACCATAAGCACCATCATTCTTCCTCCATCCAAGAGAAGTATATAAATATTAAAAATGAATGATATTCAATAATTATTATTTTAAACGAATTTTTATTATTGAACTTTCCCTTGCTTTGCGCTATAATAAGAATTAACAGATATTTATTTTGTATTATATCTTTAAGGAGGTACTATCATGGAAGCCCTGCTACTGTCGCGATGGCAGTTCGCCATTACGACCACTTACCACTTCCTCTTTGTCCCTGTGACGCTCGGGCTCTCCCTCTTTGTGGCACTGCTCGAAACCTGCTATGTCCGGACGAGGCACCCCGAATGGAAAGCCGCCTGCAAGAAACTCGTACAATTCTTCGGCGCACTCTTCATCATCAATTTCTCGATGGGTGTCGTCACCGGCATCGTCCAAGAGTTTCACTTCGGCATGAATTGGTCAGAGTATTCCCGCTTCATGGGCGATATCTTCGGTGCACCACTCGCACTCGAAGCACTCACGGCATTCTTTCTCGAATCCACCATGCTCGGCATCTGGATTTTTGGTTGGAATCGGCTCTCAGAGCGCACACACTGCATCGTTATCTGGCTGACGGCGTTTGCCAGCAATCTTTCCGCCTTCTGGATTCTCGTCGCAAACTCCTTCATGCAGCATCCCGTCGGCTATGTTCTCAACAACGGCCGTGCGGAAATGGAGGACTTTGGCGCACTCTTAACCAATCACTATCTTATCGGCGAGTTCTCGCACACCTTTTTCAGTGCTGTTGCGACGGCGGGCTTCCTCGTCATCGCGGTCTCCGCATGGAAAGTCCTCCACGACACGTCTTCGCGCTATGCTTTCCGGCAAACGCTGAAGGCCGGCGCCATCTATATGTTCATCGGTCTCCTGGGCGCCATGGGCAGCGGCCATATGCACACACAGTATCTCGCAGAGGCAAATCCGATGAAGCTCGCTTCGATGGAAGCTCTCTGGGAAACCGAAGATCCGGCACCTTTTGCCGTCTATGCAAACATCGACGAAGATGCACATAAGAACGATACCGAACTCACAATTCCCAGCCTGTTTTCCTTCATGCTCTACAACAAACCTACGGGCGAAGTCAAGGGCATCAACGCCTTGCAGGAAGAACTTGCACAGGAATACGGCCCCGGCGACTATCGTCCGGACGTGACGGGACTTTTCTACAGTTTCCGCCTCATGGTCGGTCTCGGTGGTCTCATGCTCCTCATCGCATTTGTCACCTTCCTCGTTTCGTGGAAGAAAGATCCGTCGGACTATCCGCTTCTGATGCGTGCAATACCATGGCTCTTTCCGATCGTCTTCATCGTCAATTCCTGCGGCTGGTATATCGCAGAAGGCGGCCGTCAGCCATGGATTGTCGTAGGTCTTCAAAAAACAGCGGCGGCGGTCTCGCCAAATCTCACCGCAGGTGACGTCTGGATCACGATGATCGGCTTTACAGCTGTCTATCTCGCACTCGCAATCGTCGCGCTCATGCTTGCCTTTGGCTACATCCGCAAGCACCATATTCTTTCAAAAAGGGGGAACTGACGATGGATCTTCAAATTATCTGGTTTATCCTCATTGCTGTACTCTTCACAGGCTTCTTTGTCCTGGAAGGCTTCGATTACGGCGTCGGTGCGCTCGTTCCCTTCCTCTCTAAAGACGACAAAGATCGTTCGCAGATCATCCGCACCATCACACCGGTCTGGGACGGCAATGAAGTCTGGATGATCACGGCAGGCGGCGCACTCTTCGCCTCCTTTCCACACGTTTACTCCACCATGTTTGCCACCTTCTATCTCGCGCTCTTTCTCATGCTCTTCGCCCTCATCCTGCGCGGCG
>CAUVCH010000020.1:0-10131 GCA_963550265.1 uncultured Mitsuokella sp.
ATTTTATTTTCAGAATTTCATAAATAAAAGACGAGAAAATAAGAATGATTTCTCGTCTTCATCCTTTCCCAAGATCGTTTATGTTTTTTTGTGAGGGCTCTCAATGAATCGCCTTTTTCTTAAAGCGGCCGCCGACGATGTCGTGAACAGCATTGATGGTGACAAAGGCGCTTTCGTCCTTCTCCAAGACGATTTCCTTGACCTTGTCGACTTCCAGACGCGTGACGACGCAGTAGAGAACTTTCTTAGCCTCGCCCGTATAGCCGCCCTCGCCGTGAAGGAGCGTCACACCTCTATCCAAGCGCTCGTTTAGCTCCGATGTAATCTCTTTGGGCTCGTTCGTCACAATCATAACAGCATAACTTTCATCCAGCCCCTTGATGACGACATCGATCATCTTCGCGATGACAAAGTAAGCGACGAGCGAATACATCGCCTTATCCCAGCCAAAGAGCAGCCCTGCACTGGATAGGATAAAGAGATTGATGAACATGACGACTTCGCCGACGGAAAAAACCGACTTCTTGTCCATGATAATGGCGACGATCTCCGTGCCATCGAGCGAACCGCCTGCACGGATGATGAGACCGACACCGACGCCGTCGATGATGCCGCCGAAGACCGCCGCAAGAAACGAATCCGTCGTAACGCGCGGCAACTCACCAAACACCCAAGACCAAAGGGAGAGAAAGGTGATGGCGATGAGCGTTGCAATCGCAAAGCTCTTGCTGATCTGTTTGTAGCCAAGATAGAGGAATGGCAGGTTTAATAGGACGAGGAAGACGCCGAACGGAAGGCTTGTAATCGCACTCAGCATGATCGAAATGCCGACGACGCCGCCGTCAATGACGTTGTTCGGAATCAAAAAGAGTTCCAGCCCTATCGACGCGATAATTGCACCAAAGAAAATCATCAGATACTTCTTGATGTAAAACAGCGCCTTGTGCTTCCGTACGATGCGTGGCTTTACAGCCGCCGATTTCTTCGCCACCTCTGTCGTTTTTCCTTCTCTCTCAGCCAATCGTCCCCATCCTTTCTCCCTCTGCTTCTATTAGTTATCCACAAGTCTATCCACCGAACAGACATTTTACCATGCTTTTTGTGGATAACTCGTCTCTTTTATAAGAAACCAATCAGACGATTGGTTTCTTAAGCGGCGTTCCAGCCTTCCTTGGATACACGTTCGGCGTCGGCATCGTCTTTCTTACCTCGATGACTGCTCGCACATCGTCAAGTCCTGGAAGTTTTACCTCGCGAACGTTCGTTTCCGAACCGCCCATGACCTTGATGGCTTTCTTCGCCTCTTCTGCTTCCTCGGCAAACGAGCGTCCCTTCATCGCCAAAAAGACACCGCCGCACTTGACAAAGGGCATCGTGTATTCAGAGAGAACTGCAAGCCTTGCCACTGCCCGCGCACAGGCAACATCGTACTGCTCTCGGTATTTCTTATCCCGTGCTGCGTCTTCCGCACGTGCATGGACGCAGGTCACACCCGATAACGCAAGTTCGCTGACGACGGTCTCTAAAAAACCGATCCGTTTCTTTAGGGAATCCAACAGCGTCAATTCAATATGCGGCGCAAATATCTTCAGGGGGATTCCCGGAAACCCTGCGCCCGTACCGACGTCTATGACACGCGTACCGCCGGAAAAAAGCGCAGGAGTATAGGCAGTCAGAGAATCCACCATATGCTTGACGGCAACGCCCCCTTCATCTGTAATCGCCGTCAGGTTCATCTTCGCATTCCATGCGATGAGAAGCTCGTAGTAGCGCGTGAATTGCTCCAGTTGTTTCGGCTCCAGCGCAAGTCCGTAAGTATATGCCGCAGATTTCAGCGTATCTCGAAATGCCATGCTTTTCTCCCGATAAAATTACTTTTCCCTTGCCTCTCTGTGCTTCATCTCGAGCCATATGAGCAGGACGGACACATCCGCTGGTGAGACGCCGCTGATACGGGATGCCTGCCCGATAGAGAGCGGGCGAATGGCATTCAGTTTCTCGCGTGCCTCGACGCGGAGGTTCTGAATTTCGCTGTAATCGATATCCTTCGGTAAATGCTTTTCCTCAAGCTTTTCCATATGGGCAATCTGATCGAGCTGCTTTTTGATATAGCCCTCATAGCCAATGGAAATTTCGATCTGCTCCTTGACGGATGCCTGCACCTCAGGGAGCTCTGCAAAGACTGTGCGAAGATCGTCGTAGCGAACGCCCGGACGCTTCAGAAGGTCGCCGAGCGGCATTGCCGTCTTGATGGGCGGCAGTCCTGCCGCCTGCAATTTTTCATTTGTCTCCGCACTGGGGCTGATGGTGGTTTCCTTTAGCAAAGCATTTGCCATGTTGAGCTCGTCGCGCTTCTTCGTAAAACGTGCCCAGCGTTCATCTGTCACCAGACCCACGCGGCGGCCATATGGTGTCAGGCGAAGATCCGCATTATCCTGCCGGAGAATTAAACGGTATTCGGCACGACTCGTCATGATGCGGTAAGGCTCATTCGTTCCCTTTGTCACAAGGTCGTCGATCAAAACGCCGATGTAACCTTCCGAACGCTTCAAGATAAGCGGCTTCTCACCCTTGACTTTCATCGCCGCATTGATGCCCGCCAGGATGCCCTGTGCCGCCGCTTCCTCATAGCCTGACGTGCCATTTGCCTGCCCGGCAGAAAAAAAACCCGTGATTGTCTTAAATTCCAAGGTCGGCGACAGCTGACGCGGGTCGATGCAGTCATACTCGATTGCATAGCCGCCACGCATGACGTGCGCGTGCTCAAGCCCCGGAATGGTTGCAAGAAAGGCAAGCTGCACGTCCATCGGCATACTCGTCGACATGCCCTGCACATAAACTTCATTCGTATGAAGCCCCTCCGGCTCCAGAAAGAGCTGATGATGCGCTTTATCCGGAAAGCGCTCGACCTTCGTCTCGATGGACGGACAGTAGCGGGGACCGACGCCTTCGATAACGCCGTTTGCCATGGGAGCGCGGTGCATATTGGCGCGAAGGATTTCATGCGTTCTCTCATTCGTATAGGTGAGGTAGCAGGGCACCTGCTCTCGCGTGATCGCACCCGTCATGAAGGAAAACGCCGTCGGCCGCTCGTCGCCTGGCTGAATTTGAATTTTGTCATAGGCAAGCGTCCGCGCATCGACACGCGCGGGTGTTCCCGTCTTAAAGCGCATGAGCTTGATGCCCGCCTTGATAAGGGAGGCGGAAAATGCCATCGCTGCGCGCTGTCCATTAGGCCCGCCGTCGTAAACCGTCTCACCGATGATGATGCGCCCTTTAAGATACGTTCCTGTCGCCATGATGACGCAGGGCGCGAGGAAGATTTCTCCCGTTTCAGCAGCAACGCCTTTCACCGCTTTGCCATCGTCTGCCAAGAGCAGCTCTGTCACAAGCATCTGCTTGACATCGAGATTCTCCGTATTTTCACAGGTCTCTTTCATCGAAAACTGATAGAGCTTCTTGTCTGCCTGCGCGCGAAGCGCGTGCACAGCAGGTCCCTTGCCCGTATTCAGCATACGGAATTGGATGCAGGTCTTATCTGCATTCACACCCATCTCGCCGCCTAGCGCATCGACCTCGCGGACAA
This sequence comes from uncultured Mitsuokella sp., assembly GCA_963550265.1. Lineage (GTDB taxonomy): Bacteria > Bacillota > Negativicutes > Selenomonadales > Selenomonadaceae > AWVT01. Next base: position 3,587 of record CAUVCH010000020.1, read on the forward strand.
GATGCCCTTTTCCGGGACCGCCCACCGACGGGTTACAAGGCATCATGGCGATGTTATCCATCGAAAGCGTTACCATCAGTGTACGCACGCCGATACGCGCCGCTGCAAGCGCCGCTTCAACGCCCGCATGCCCCGCTCCAATGACGATGACATCATACTTTCCTGCTGCAAACATAACTTACTTCCCCAAACAGAACTTACTGAATATCTCGTCCAAAATATCTTCGCCTACGGTATCGCCCATAAGCCTTCCCAGAGCCTCCCATGCTGCACGAAGGTCAATGGAGATGAAATCCAACCCTATCGCATCTTCTATCGCATGCAAGGCACTGAAAAGATAGGCATCCGTCTCACGAAGTATCTCTGCTTCGCGCTCAGTTGAGACAAAGATACTGGCATCGCTCTCTGAAACATCTTCGTAGACACGGGCAGCGATTGTCTCGGCGAGCCATTCGAGTCCTTCGCCCGTCTTTGCTGAAAGCGAAAGTATGGGCACGCCGCCGATTTTCTCTCTTAACATCTGTTCCGTAAGAACTGCGGGAAGATCGGCCTTCGTCAGAAGAGCCATGCCCTTTGCGGGGTTACTCGCGAGAAAGGCAAGGATCTCCTGATCCTCGTCTGAAAGCGGCCGCGAAGCATCGAAAAGCGCTAGGACAAGCGCGGCACTTTCCGCATGATCTCGCGCCTTTTCAATACCGATGCGTTCGACCTCATCTTTTGCCTCGCGGATGCCTGCTGTGTCGATGATATGCAGCGGTATGCCGCCGACCTCTGCATATTCTTCGATGGCATCGCGCGTCGTCCCCGGAATTTCCGTGACAATGGCGCGCTCCTCACGAAGGAGCGCATTGAGCAGGCTTGACTTTCCGACGTTCGGCTTTCCGACGATCGCCGTCGTCAGACCTTCGCGAAGAATTCTTCCCGCTGTCGCCGTCTTTTGCATATGGGCAATTTCCGCGCGGATGCCGTTCACTGTCTCTCGCACGTCACAGAGAAGGACATCTTCTATCTCATCTTCCGGAAAGTCAATCGCGGCTTCGATATGCGCGATCTCTTCGAGAAGTGTCCTGCGCATCGCCTTGATCGCATCCGAAAAGCGTCCGGTCAGATGCCCCGTAGCAATCTTGAGCGCAGCATCTGTCTTCGCATTGACGACATCCATGACAGCCGCTGCCTGCGTGAGGTCGAGCCTGCCATTTAGAAAGGCGCGCTTCGTAAATTCGCCGCGCTCCGCAGGCGCCGCCCCGCCTTCATAAGTGCGCGCAAGCACGCGGCGTAGAACAGCCGAACCGCCATGACACTGTAGCTCGACGACATCTTCTGCCGTATAGGAATGCGGCGCGCGAAAGACAAGCGCCACAGCCTCATCGATGACAGTACCCTTACGATCAATGACCGTACCATAAAGCGCGCGCATGCCCGGCAGTTCAGAAAGCTTTGCCTTCGACACAGCATGAAAGACCGCGTCCGCCACAGAAAGCGCACGGTCCCCGCTGATGCGTATGATGCCGATACCACCCGCTCCCTGCGGCGTTGCAATTGCACTGATAGTCTTTTCCACACGATCTCCTTTTTCCTACAAAAAGAAGCTTTCCCTCAGGAGAAAGCCCCTCGTGTTTCAGTATGCTCCGCGTTCATAATAAGGTGCTGCGGCGCCATCAAAAGACTCTCTGCCACGACTGTCAGAAAAGCCATCGCGCTCGTAGCAATTTTCTGCATAATCCCTTTGTCCATAGTCGCTGCGATACCTATCATAGCGCGGACGGCGGCGTTTCGGAGCAATGACGACGTAACGGCGCGGCTCATTGCCCGCACTGTACGTCACGACACGGTGATTGTCAATCAGCGCCGTGTGAATGATGCGGCGTTCGTGGCGATTCATCGGTTCCAAGTGGATTTCCTGTCCCGTGCGGCATGCCTTTTCTGCAAGATGCCCGGCAAGACGGATCAACGTTTCTTCACGACGCGCACGATAGTTTTCCACATCGACGAGAATATGAAGACGCCCTTCATCAATGCCGCGATTTGCCGCAAGATTCGTAAGGTACTGCAGAGAATCGAGTGTTTGCCCGTGCTTTCCGATGAGAATACCGAGATTTTCTCCTGTCAGCGTCAAAAGAATGCCCGTCGGCGTACCATGGCGCGAGATATGAACCTCGATATCCATGACGCGAATGACTTCCTTCAAAAAGGAAATGGCACGCTCTGCCTGCTGTTCCTGCGCCTCCGTAAGCTCCATCGCTTCAATGCTATCGATGTCCTGCTGGAAAGAAAAGTCTTCATACGTCTCATAGCGGCGCTCGCGGCGAAAGGGTCTCATGTGCGGGAAGGAGCGACTCGGACGATTGTACCGAGTATCGACCTTCTCTTCTGCAACGTCTGCTGCAGCACTCTTTATCCTTCCGACCGAATTTTCACCTTCCTTAAGGGAAGAAGCCACAGGAAATGCTTCTTCCCTTTCGTCTTTCACGTGTTCGAGCACTGTGACAGCAACACGCGCTTTCTTGGCAAAAAGCCCGAATAAGCCGGCAGATGGTTTCTGCAAAACTTCGACCGTCGCTTCGCTGCGCGAGATGCCAAGGTTACGAAGTGCGTTCTCGACCGCTTCTTCCACTGTCTTCGCTTCGCATTCGATGCGGCTTGCCATTACTCTGCCTCCTTTTTCTTCGAAGACCTATCCCCCCGGTACATCCACCACTGCTGCGCAATCTGTACAATGTTCATCGTGACCCAATAGAGAACGAGCCCCGAAGGAAATTTCAGCGAGATCCAGCCGATAAAGAGCGGCATGACGGTCATCATGATCTTCATCTGCTGATTCATCTCAGACGTCGTCTGCTTCTGCTGCAGGAAGGTCGTCAGAGCCGAAAGAACCGGCAGGATATAGTACGGATCCGGCTCTGACATAGTCGGAAGCCAGAGGAAGCTGGCAGCCTGTTCGGATGGATAGTTAAAGTTGTAAAGGGAATAATACATCCCCATGAGAATCGGCATCTGGACGATAAGCGGCAGGCAACCAGCCAGAGGATTGACACCTGCCTCGCGATACAGTGCCCCCACCTTCTGCTGCATAACCTGCGGATTGTCCTTGTACTTTTCCTGAATTTTCTTCATCTTCGGCGAGATTTCCTGCATCGCCTTCATGGATTTAACCTGCTTAACCGTCAGCGGATAAAGAATCATCTTGATGACGATCGTCAAGAGGATAATCGCCGCACCGTATGTCTCAAAGCCGACAAGACTTGTCACGCCGTAAAGGCCTTCGAGAACAATGCGCAAAAGATTCTCAATTGGTGCAAGCAGCGAACTAAAAAACGTCAAAATATCACATCCTATTCTTTTTTACGGAAAGACTGCTTTTCTTTCAAGATAAACACAAATACAAAACAAAATACACGCAAAAATCGAATACCAGCTGACAAAATTACGAATCGGTTTCACGGAACGGGGTCGTAGCCCCCCTTAAAGAAGGGATTGCAGCGAAGAATCCGCTTTACAGAGAGAAAACCGCCCTTTGCCGCGCCATAGCGCGCAATGGCTTCCAGCGCATATGCCGAACACGTCGGCACAAAGCGGCAGCAAGGCGGTTTCAGAGGGGATATAACGCTGCGGTAAAAGCGGATAAGCGCGAGCAAGAGACCTTTCATCACAATTTTCCCTCTCGTTCCTGCGGCGGCTTTCTCGTCATTTGTGTCTTATATTTTGCCGTCTGTCTGCCGATAAAGATGCCGGCCTTCCGCCCGAGAGAAAGATAGGTACACTCAACCTCCTGCCCCTTCTTATTGATGATGGGCTTTCGCCCGACAAGAATAATGGCATACCCCTCTTTAAGCTCGTCTTGATGCTTGCGATACGCTTCCCGAAGAAGCCGCTTCACCCGGTTTCGGACGACTGCACAGCCAAGCTTCTTACCGGCAGCAAAACCGACGAGCCCCGAAAGCTCTTTTGTAGGGAGCATATAGAGGACAATGTCGCGATTCACAAACGATCTGCCTTTTTCATAGACGCGCTGGAAGGCCTTTTTATCCTTCAACATCTTTTTTCGCGCTAATCCTTTCATATACTCCTCACCGCCTACATCCCAACATAGGGCTTTCGAAATGATTACATTTGACGGATGCGCTACAGAACCCCATAACTAAAGTTATGGGGTTCTGTAGCGCACTGGATAAAGACAGGAAAAGGTCACCGAAGTGACCTTGCACCTGCCAAAAGGGTTATGCCGAGAGTTTCTTTCTACCACGCTGGCGTCTTCTCTTTAAGACAAGACGTCCTCCCTTTGTCTTCATGCGTTCACGAAAACCGTGCGTCTTTTTTCTCCAATGGTTATTCGGCTGATAGGTCTGCTTCATGCGAATTGCACCTCCTTCGATAGTTACTGGAAATTTATGCAGTATACTTAACACTTTCCAAGCTCCACCGAAATCGCCTGCGCAAATTCGGCAGACACGCCGGATATCCTCTTCAGTAAAATTCGGAATACAGCGCGCTGGATAAGCCTGACTATGCAAGATTATATAGTACGAAAATATAGGTGTCAAGCGATTTAGACGAACTTCAAAAGCTTATGCAAAATTTATCTTCTTCTGTCCGAAATCGATGACTTTTAAAGCATCCACAGTCACGCCGAAAACTGTTGATAACTCTTTATAGGTTTGCTAAAATATACACAAAATCTCGCAGATATTTTTCGTTTTTTATGAATTTCAAGCCCAAACACCTGTTATTTCGAAAAATCGCAGAAAATCCCCGTAAGCCGCTGAATTATTTCAGCTATTCCTCCCTGTGAACAACATAGAAAGGATCTCTATGGAGCAAGAACAACTCGACGCCGTCTGGCAGGAGATACTCGGCGACATGAAAAGCTCACTTGCACGCGCAGCTTTCATGTGGCTTTCTGCTATCCATCCACTCTCCCTCAATGACAGCCGCCTCGTTCTAGGCGCACCATCTGAAACGCACCGCGATTGGATCTTAGGGCACTACCTGTCCATCATGGAAGACGCTGTTGTTCAAATATTGAAGTCTCCGCGAAAGATTGAGATCCGCACGGTACGCGTCAAAGAAACACAAAAAAAAGAAGAGAGCGCAGATACGGTTAAAGCAAAAAAAACAACAGCCAGCAAAACAGCAAAAGACAGCGTCCCCCATACAGTCTCGCATCCCAAACAGAGTAAAAAGACAAGCAAAGCGGCTGCCAAGAAACGAAAAGATGAACCAAAACAGGGCAACCTCTTTGAACCTACGCCCGATACTGACGCGTCTTCCATGCACATCATCGCACCCGGCGACAATGTTTCACTCAACCCAAAGTACACGTTTGAAACCTTTGTTACCGGCAGTTCAAACCGCTTTGCACACGCCGCCGCCATGGCAGTCGCCGACAACCCCGGCAAAGTCTACAACCCATTCTTCATCTATGGGGGCGTCGGTCTTGGAAAAACGCATCTCATGCACGCTATCGGCAACCGTGCTCTGCAAAACCATCCGGATTGCCGCGTGCTTTATGTTTCCAGTGAGCAATTTACAAACGAACTCATTCACGCTATTCAAGAGGGAAGACCAGATGCATTCCGCCAGCGCTACCGCACGATCGACATCTTGATGATCGACGACATCCAATTCATCAGCGGCAAAGTCTCGACACAGGAAGAATTTTTCAATACGTTCAATGCCCTACACGTGGCAGACAAAGCAATCATCATTTCATCAGACCGCCCACCACGCGAAGTACAAAAGCTCGAAGACCGCCTGCGCTCTCGCTTTGAAGGGGGGCTCACCACAGATATCCAAGCACCAGATCTTGAGACACGCATAGCGATACTAAAGAATAAAGCGATTCTTGACCAAGTCGATATCCCCAATGACGTCATGATCTACATCGCAACCTGTATCGACTCAAATATCCGCGAATTAGAAGGTGCTCTCACACGTATTGTCGCTTATGCATCGCTCTATCATAAGCAGATTACGAAAAAACTTGCTGCAGAAGCTCTGCAAAATGTCTTAGCCGACGACGAAAAGCATGAGATTACCCTCGAACTTGTACAGGAAATCGTTGCATCACATTTTAATATCACCATCGCAAACCTGCAATCCAAGAAAAAAGCGCGAAAAATTGCCCATCCAAGGCAAATCGCTATGTATCTCTGCCGCCAGATGGTCGATGAATCCTATCCGGCAATTGGTAAATTCTTTGGAGGACGCGATCACACAACCGTCCTTCACGCTTATGACAAAATATCAAAGGAAAGGGAAAACGACCCAAAACTCGCTAAGACAATCGCAGAACTGGAAGAAACCATCAACAGAGTTCACTAGCCTTTTCATACAAGATACCCCCTGCTCTTTTACCTGTGGACAACCTTGTGGATAACCCTGTGATTTACCTGTGGATAACAAGTGGATAACTGCAAAATAAGATTTGCTTGTGGATAATGTGGATAACTTGTTCCCTATTATAAACAGATTTATCCACAAGCAAATCCCTTAATTCCCAAGGTATCTAACCATTTATCCACTTATCCACAAGCCCTACTACTACT
>CAUVCH010000021.1:0-9997 GCA_963550265.1 uncultured Mitsuokella sp.
CAGCGAGCGCGTGAACGATATCACGGCGCATCATCAGCTCCTGCATGGAAAGATCAACATCATCCGCCAGAAAGTGCTGCGCATGTTCTGCACGCAGTTCCTTAAGGGCAAGATGTGACGGAGCAGCGCGCAAAAACACCGCATGCTCGATACCGAGCCAGACGATGTCGGTGAAGGTCTCTGCAAGAAAAGAATCGGAAAGCTCCCGAAAGAAAGCATCCAGCTTCTCACTCTCGTAGAAACGATGCGTAAGACCGACGATACTATTTTCGTAAAGATCCGGCGTACCGTCGCGATAAAAGGAAAGAAACGCAGGTGAAAAATCATACCTCCCTGCTGTCGCCCAGACGACATTTTTCGCGCGCTTTATGTTACGTTCCGTCGGCATGAGGCATCTCCCTTCCTACCGAAAGGCGCGATATCCTTTCGGCAGCAGCAAGGCTATCGTATCTTCTACAATCGCCCGCTCATCTTTCTCAAAGCATTTGTTGGAAAGTCCCATTTTCGCGGCTTGCCGCGCCTCAATGCCCCACTTCATCAATGCGAGCGCATCCAGCAGCCCTCGAAAGTCTACGGCATGCGTCGAAATTTCCCCCGCTTCTGCCTTTTGCGCCAGCGACAGAAAAAAACCTGTGAAAAGCTCCGTCGCTTCTCCTGTAAGCTCCGGTTCCTGCTCCTTCAAGATCACCTCGATGCGCGTGCGTTCAAGCAACGGCATTTCAAGGACGACGAAGCGGGAAGCCAGAGCCTCGTTCAGTTCCCTCGTTCCCGCATAGCCATAATTCATCGTGCCGATAAAGCGCGCCGCCTCGTGTACGGCAAGCCGTCCATATCCCGGAACATCCAATATTCTTCGATAGTCCAGCACTTCGTGCAGCACGGCAAGCGCTTCATTTCTCGCCATGTTGATCTCATCGAGCACAGCAAAGCCGCCTTCTTTGGCCGCCTTATACACTGGTCCCGGACGGAAGCGTACCTCTCCCCCTGAAAATGTATCGCCGCCAATGAGCGCAGCAGCATCCATATTGATGTGAAAGGAGACGTTCACCACAGGACGTGCAAAAAGTGCGACGAGCGTATCCGCTAAGACATTCTTTCCCGTTGCCTTTTCGCCTATGAGGAGGAGATTTGCCCCCGCAAGCATCGCTGCGATGGCAGCTTCCAGCGTCTCCTTTCCGTAAAAAAGCATAGCGGGTGCCGTCTCTATTCCAGAGCTGATGCCAAAGCGATCACGAAATGCCTGCACCGCCCGCACGAGATGCCCGGACACGCCCTGCCGTTTTAAAAAATTCTCCATCGCCTTTTCCATCCGGCTGCCCACCGTCCATTCTTTCGCGGCTTAAAATCTACTCGGGATAAAAAAATACCTCGTCCCTTCCACAAGACGAGGTCGCTCCCAAACCGATGAGCATCGGGCGGAGCAGTTTCATAGATAGAACTGAATGAAAAAGTATGAGAATTCTTTCCTCACAAGAGTTGCAAGGAAAAACTTTTCGACATAGTGACAAGCTTGCGGTGTGCCGAAATCTCTATCACAAACCTTCGGCAACCATATAAGCCCTTCCGGAGCCTCGCGGGCCGGAAGGGCTTATCCAAACCATTCAGTTCTACCTACGGCTCGGTACTTCCGAGCTCTCTTATGAATGTGTTGGATCGCCATCCCCATCGCTCGCGGGTCAATCGGTGATCGTCAATCAGGCAGTTCTCCTGGCTCCAGTTCATCGCTCGTCTGCACCTTCCCAGAGATGCTTCTCCATCTCCAGTGGCAATCTGCAGGTTCGCTCGCTGTCACAGTGGCGGGACCGCGCCGGCTTTTCCGGCTTTTCTATTAAGTCGTAAGACACCTAATCCAAATATTCTATTGTTGTATTTATTATACGAGTCAATTTCGCTATTGTCAAGAAAGAACTTCCATCCCTCAACAAAAAAAGCCGCTCGTTCGAGCAGCTTTTTTATTTGCCATTCTGTAATCAGCGAACGATAACAGAGACGCCATCGGGGATGACGGTAACGCTTGCATTCTGCCCCTTGAGTTCAAGGGCACGGGCAAAGGCTTCTTCAAAGTTCTTTGCATGCTCCATGTGCATGTCCTTGATCATCTGCGGGTCACACATATCGCTGACGAGAATGACCGTGAACTTGTCGAGAATGCGTGCGAGAATCTGCATTTCCCACTGGTCAGGAATCGTCTCGTTGCGCGGAATCTTTGCAATGCGCTCGAGGAGTGCATGTGCCGACGGAGCCTCTTTCAGCGTCTTATAGAAGGACTCGCCGCCGTGGCCGTCGTTGCAGGCCGCACACATGATGATGACGCCCTCCTCTTTACAGGTGGCTTCTGCTGCCGTCATGCCTTTGACCGCCTGATAGATATTCTGGTCAAGCGGATAGCCGCCGTTCGTCGTGATGACGATGTCTGCCGGCTGCTTTTTGACTTCCGCCATCTTGAGGACAAAGCCACAGCCCCTCTCATGCGCCTTCTCGCTGTCGCCGGCAAAGGCTGCGATGACTTCCTTCTTCGCGTCGATGACGACGTTCAGGATGAAAGCAAGCTTTGCCTGCTGTGCGGCGTAAAGCATATCCTTGTGAATCGGATTGTTCTTGAGATTACCCGTGCGCGCATATGGGCTTGCAATAAACTCACTGCAGTGGTTTGCCATGACAGTCGTCGCCGATGCAATGCCCGGAAGAACGGCTTTGCGGCCGCCGGAAAAACCTGCGAAGAAGTGAGACTCGATAAAGCCCTCAGCGATGAGAAGGTCGGTGTCGACAGCCACCTTGTTGATGAGGAGCTTGCCGCCGGACGGAAGGTGACCAAGGTCTGCCATCTCATCTTCTGTAGACTTATGGATATGAATGTGCTCATTCTTCACGATTTCTTCGCCGTAGCGGTCAACGAGTTCTTCATGCGTTGTCGGACGGTGGAAGCCCGTTGCGATGAGGATTGTGATGTCGATATCGGGGTTCGCCTCGCGAATGCGGCGAAGAAGAATCGGCATCGTGACGCGGCTCGGTACAGGACGCGTATGGTCGCTCGAGATGATGACCATGCGCTTCTTGCCCTTGACGAGCTCTTCGAGCTTCGGGCTGCCGATCGGATTGTCCAGCGCACGTTCGACGATCTCCTGCTGCGTACCTTCCATACAACTGCCGGAAGGATCCGACTCCAAAACAGCCTGGAAATTCTTCTCTGGGATGTCGAGGGTGATATGGCTCTTATGGTAAGGGATATTCAGTTTCATAGTGCTTCCTCCATATAGATATTATCGGTATCAAGGAATCCAGCGTTTGTTATCGCCTATTCCGAATCGCCCTTATTATATCAAAAATTCATACACTTGTCCCGCATTTTTTTGACAAAAAAGACCAAACCTCTTAAACAGAGAAATCCGCGCCGTCTTCAAAAATCAGCCGGAAGGCTTCCGCCGCTGTCTCAACGGGGTGAATATCAAGTCCGAGCAGGTCTTTCGGTATATCCTTCTCGTTTTCCTTCGGGATGACGAGCATCTTCATGCCCGCCTGGCGTGCGCCGTATGCCTTTTCAAAGACGCCGCCGACCGGACGGACACGGCCGGTGAGGGAGATCTCACCCGTGACCGCGACGTCCTGACGAATCTTCTTGCCCGTGATCGCGCTCGTGATGCAGGCGAGAATTGCCGTGCCGGCAGAAGGACCGTCAATGTTGCCGCCGCCGATGACATTGATGTGAAGGTCGTAGTCTCCGATGTACTTTCCTGTGATCTCTCGAACGACGGACGCCGCATTGAAAACAGAATCCTTCGCCATAGAACCTGCTGTCTCGTTAAAGCGAACGGTGCCTTTGCCCTCTTCGCGTGCGGGAAAGGCGACGGCTTCGATTTCAATGACAGAACCCAAAAAGCCCGCAACACCAAGCCCAAAAATATGCCCGACCTCCGCGCTATCCTTCGCCTTTTTCGTCAGGTACTGAAAGAGGCGCGAGACTTGCGCGACTTCGTAAACAGCCTCCTTCGTGATGACAAGCATCTCTTCTGCCTCTTCATCTTTTATTTCCGTTCCCATGCCCTTAGCGCAATTTTCCTCCTCCCGCGCTTCCAGCGCCAGACTGTAGGCATCGGCAAGGATGTTAATCGCCTTTCGTCCCTCGACTGTGTACTCACTGATGAGCGCAGCAACGCCGTCTTCCAGGGCAACGCCGAGCTTATCTGCCGCATTCTTTACGATGGTTTCGATATGCTTCGGTGTCAGCGGCTCAAAGTATATCTCAACGCAGCGCGAGCGAAGTGCGGGATTGATATACCCCGCATCACGCGTCGTCGCGCCGATGAGGACAAAATCGGCAGGTGCTCCCTGTTCGAAAAGCTTTTTGATATAAGGCGGGACGCGCGGATCAGTCGGGTCATAATAGGCGGACTCAAAAAAAGCGCGCTTATCCTCGAGAACCTTTAAGAGTTTGTTCTGAAGCATCTCGTCCATCTCACCAATTTCGTCAATAAAGAGAAGGCCGCCGTGCGCTTCCGTGACAAGTCCGGGCTTGGGCTCAGGGATGCCGCTGTCGGCAAGCGTCTTCTGCGCGCCCTGATAGATGGGGTCATGCACAGAGCCAAGAAGGGGATTTGTGATGTCACGCGGATCCCAGCGAAGTGTCGTGCCGTCCGTCTCGACAAACGGCGCATCTTTGGCAAAGGGCGACGCTGCCTTCCCCTTTGCCGCTTCCAGCACGAGACGAGCCGCTGTCGTCTTGCCGACGCCCGGGGGGCCGTAGAGGAGGAGATGCTGCGGATAGGGAGAGGACAGCTTGGCAAGCAGAGACTTCACCGCGCGCTCCTGCCCGACGATCTCAGAAAAGTTCTGCGGACGAAGGAGCTCCATGACAGACTGCGTCAGGTGCACCTTCTCCATTGCTTCTAGCTTCTCGCGCTTTTCCTTATCCTGCGATGACTCAGCGGCAGGTTTTTCTTCCTTTATGATCTGGCGGCGAATATCGTCGACGTATTCCGCATGCTCTTGCTCGAGCTTCTCGGTAACTTTCTTCTCAATGCGATCTTCCAGACGTTTGCGCGCACGGATATCCGCGATGTATTCGGCAAGCCCTTCGATAATCTGCGGGAGATCCGCTTCGCGCGGTGCAGGTGAAATCAGTGGGTCTTCGCCTAAAATGCGCTGCAGCGCTAGGATGCGCTCGCAGCGATCATCGCTCCGAAGAAGCGGCATGGCATTCATGCGCCCGGCACGAATGACGAGATTCTCCGTGCCGATGGCGTCGACGAGAGCAGCGTAAAGTGCATTGATCTCACGGTCGATGGGCTTCATTTCAGGGAGGGCTTCCGGCGCACGCTTTTCCTGCCTGCCGGAAAAGAGTTTATCTAAAAGGCTCATAATCTTCCTCTGCGCAAGGCAGCAGCACTACGCCCTGCCTGATTAGCGAGAAAACAAAAAGGGAACAACGGACAGTCGAAGCTTCCTGCTGTTCCCCTTCGTTTCATTATTCGGCGACGACTTCGACTTTGATCTTCGCCTGGATGCTCGGATGCACCTTGATGGTGACTTCGTACACACCGAGCCCTGTGATATCCGGAAGGACGATCTTCTTACGGTCGATGTCAATCTGCTGCTTGGCGAGAGCTTCCGACACATCCTTGCCCGTCACGCTGCCAAAGAGCTTCCCGCCCTCGCCCGTGCGGACGTGAACTTCGACTTTGACACCCTCCAGCTGCTTCGCCATGAGTCTAGCTTCATCGGTCGCCATCGCTTCCTTACGCGCCTTTGAACCCGCCTTTGCCTCTGCGACATTCAGGTTCGCCGCCGTCGCGAGGACAGCTGCCTTCCTTGGCAGGAGGAAGTTGCGCCCGTAGCCCTCTGAGACCTCGACGATATCTCCCTTTTGCCCCAGCTTTTTAATGTCCTGCTGCAGTATCACTTTCATCTTTATCTGCCTCCTCTATATATTTCTCGGCAATGTCAATTGCCTTTTGTTTGATATCCTCTAAATCTCCGCCTTTGACCTGAGCGCCTGCGACATTCTGGTGTCCGCCACCGCCAAAGGCCTCCATGATGACCTGCACATTGAGTTCGCCCGTCGAACGTGCGCTGATGCCAACGGTGCTGCTCGTCAGTTGGAAGACGACGATCGTCATGCGGACATCTTCCACGCGAAGGAGCGAATCCGCCGCCTGCGCCGCGATGATCTGCCCGTTCGGTACGACCTTGGGACAGGTCGAGACGATGAGCCCGCCGGGATAGTATTCCGAACGCGCCTTTGCCTTGGCGAGCAGGACAGTCGTATCATAGTCCGTGCGAAAGAGATGCCGCACCATGACAGGGTCAGCTCCGCTTCGCCGCAGATAGGACGCCGCATCAAAGGTACGAACCCCCGTCTGTACGGCAAAGTTCTTCGTATCGACGATGATGCCGGAGTAAAGTGCCGTCGCATCAATCCTAGAAAGCGTGATGGACTCATCGAAATACATCAAAAGCTCCGTCACCAGCTCACTCGCCGACGACGACGCCGGCTCTATGTATACGAGAATCGGATTCTCAATAAAGTTCTCACTCCGGCGATGGTGGTCGATGACAACGACGCGATGTATGCGTGAAAGCAGATCCGGGTCAGCGACGAGATATGGGATGTGCGTGTCGACAATCACGAGGAGCGGATTCGTCGCCATCAGCTCTTCCGCTTCGTCCGCGTGAACCATCAGCTCCTTGTATCCTTCCTTTTCACGGACGAGTGTCTCGACTTTGTCAATACCATCATGCATATCGGAAAGGACAATATGCACGGGCTTTTCAAGAAAAGTCGCCATTTTCGCTATGCCAATCGCGGCCCCGAAGCAATCATAATCCTCGTTGTGATGCCCCATAACATAGACTTCATCCGCTCCTTCCATCAGCTCGCGCAGCGCATGCGCGACGACGCGTGCCTTGACGCGCGTGTGTTTCTCTACAGCCTTGGCGCGCCCGCCGAAAAACTGCGTCTTGCCGTCGATGCATGCGGCGACCTGATCACCGCCGCGGCCAAGTGCAAGGTCAAGCTCTGCCTGCGCCTGATCGCCCACCTCTGCCATCGTTCGGTTTTCCGCCAGCGAAATGCCGATGGAAAGCGTGACCGGCAGGCGGTTCGTGTTTTGAATCTGACGCACATGGTCGAGAATGTCAAATTTTTCCTTGATGGCGACGTCGAGCGCCTTGCGGTCGAAAAGAACGATGTAGAGATCTTCTGAAACGCGGCGCATAAAGCCGCCGAGCTGCTGTGTCCAATCGCCGAGCTGCTGGTTGACCGAAAGGAGCAGCGCTGTGCGCTCTGCCTCGCTCTGTCGCTGCATGACTTCGTCGTAATTGTCAATCTGTATGTAGACGAACGCCATGCGGCTTTCCCTAAGTTCCGTACGGATCGCCTCAAACTCGGTGTGATCTTCAACATAGAACGCCATGAGCGGCGGCTGTCCTGCGGCAATCGGCACGGGACGATAGTGTGTCTTGAAATAGCTCTTTTCATGCTTGAAGACGTACTCGCCTTCCATCCCCCAGATGGGATCAACGATAAGTTCTGTCCATACATCACGCACATCCATGCCTTGATGTGCATTCTCACCGACATAGTCCTTCATCCGCACATTCATCCACTGAATGCGTCCTTCCTCGTCGATGATGAAGATATACTGCGGCAGATCTTCTACCGCATAGTTCAGCATCACATTGAGATTCTTTATGACGGACTTCACATAACGCTCGAATTTCTTCGTGCGCACATGGCAGCGCTCCCTTGCAAAGAGAGAGAGACAGATCCACAGGACGAGTGCCGTCAGCGCAATATAGATATCATAGTGCGCGATGACGCCGATCATGAGGAGAAGGACAAAGAGCTGTATGCTCAGGTCAAGCCATGCAGAAAGGTTATTCGGCATATACTCACCCCATTTCCTGTTTGGAAGAGCCGTCCCTCAGTGCTTTCTCTTCCCGAAGCGCATCCTGTAATCAAAAAACGTATCCGTCAGACCGACGAGTGCGAGAATCTGCAAAAAGATACTGTTGAGCATGAAGCCGATGTAAATCAAGATGCGCCAGATTTTCAAAAGTTTATACCGATGCATGACATAGCTTAAAAGAGAAAGTCCTTCGATCAGCCCTGCAAAAAATGCGAGGAGCAGAAAATTCATCGACGCCCGATAAAGCGTGTCAATGCTGCGGCTCTGCCCCCAGTAAAGCCCGACGAGGGAGAAACAAAAGAGATAGAATACACCCGAAGGGAGATGCCAGGAAGAAAAGACCGGCACCTCGGGTAAGTCTGCACCGATACGCCGCAAAATCCGATGCCCGAGGAAGAATCCTATCGCACTGTCGAATAGACCGATGGCAAAGAGCAGAAACGGCACGAGCACACCGATGAGGCGGGCGCCCTGCTCCGTCATCGCCTTTGCTGCCGCAAGCCGCGTCTCATCGACACCCACGGCCTCATACATGGCAAAGGAGCTTTCAAAGGACTTCTGTATGAGTTCGGTTTCCGTTTCGATCGGATTGATGCCCGTCATAAAGAAGAGGAGGGCAAAGGAAATGACACTTGCAGCCATCGATACGGCAAGCGCCGCAAGAAATGTCCGCTCTGCCTGCCAGCCCTTCTGAAATCCATAGCCTAGTGCCAGCCCCGTTGGCCCTAGGGAAACCGCAAAGCGAATGGCCGCAAAAGGTCCCAGAAGGAGCGTCAGAAGCAGCATCGCGACAAAGAGTCCCATGATGCCGCGCCGCAGTCCATGCCGATAGACAAGAACGGTAAAGGGAACCGACCAGATAAGCGCTGCAATAATTCCTGCCAGCGGCAGGTAAATGGCGAGGAGTCCCAAGATAACAGAGAGTGCGACAAGAAGCCCGCCCTCCGTCACGGGACGTACGCGGGGCGTCACTCAGCCTGCGTCGAAACGACGCCGTAGAGAGGCGTATCCGCCTTCGTCTGAAGATAGAATTCCGTGCCTGCCGGCAGATCGATATCCTTGCCCTTGACAAAAGCGCCTGCAATGATGCCGACGGGACCTAGAATAACCATGCCTGCAAGGCTTGCGCCCGCCGCCATGGCAAGCTGCTTCATTTCCTTTTTCGCTTCATCACCGACGAAGGTATCGACATACCTGCCGTCAATGGCCTTTGTCTTTTCAAAATCTACTTCAAGTTCAGCATTCCTGCCGAAATTCTTCGCATGCTTTACCTTTGCGACCCTGCCTTCCCCTGAAAGACCCTTGGCAAAGACAAGATTTCCGTCGACCATAACATCCTGCGCAACCTGAAATGCGACGCGGTCGCCAACCTCTATGTTCTTTGTATTGACTGGCGTGACGAGCTTCGCCTTGATGAGCGTATTGGCAGGTACCGTAACGAGCGAAAGCGGCACCTTGTCCGCACCGAATGCGGCCTTTTGAAGCGCGTCGATGCGCTTGCGGTAAGTGCCCGTGCTCGTCTTGCCCTTAAGGAGCTGCTCGAGGTTTACGATGCGGTCTTCCACAGAATCCATGCTGACTTCATGGCTGACATACCACTCGATCGCATTGAGGTTTGCAAGGATAGAAGGCGTCGAACTATTGGTATAGACTTCTTCATAAATGGCATTGATGCGTGCGGACATACTGCCCGTGCGATGCGAACCGTCATAATCCCTTTCAAGCTTATTCAGGCGATCCATGAGCGCCCCGGTCTGCACCGTGCCGTAGGTATCCTTTTCCACTGCGCCGAGTTTATCCTGCACGGCCTCGGGCGTCGCCGCGAGTGCAAAACCCGCTTGTGTGACGAAAAAGACAAGTGCCACGAAGACGGAAAGAATCTTCTTCCCCATGTTTTCTGCCTCCATTCTCTGTACGTCAGATATCATTCTGCTCATTATACCATATCCGCCCCACCTTTAAAAGAAGGCATAGAACTTAGACCGCCCTTTCAGTCAGCAGCCTTCCTGCGCTTCGTAGAACTGTGAAACCTTGGTATCGTCGCTGTGGTGCTCGATGGGTTCTGGGTGAATCATGATGTCAAAAGTACCGAA
>CAUVCH010000022.1:0-9715 GCA_963550265.1 uncultured Mitsuokella sp.
GAAAGGGATATGTTTATGAAAATGTCGATAAGAAATGCATTCGTTTGGATGATGGGTATCATCGGACTTCTTACATCCTTTTCCCATCTTGCCTCAGCGGCAGAGGCGGGACGGATTCATTTTACCATTGGCGGCATTGGCATGGGGGCAGAGATGAACTATGTGCTTCAGGTCTACGGCGAGCCGACGGATATCTATTCTGTCGACGGGACGCATTGGCCGCATGAGCCAAAGAACATTGTCTATTCCTATAAGGATAAGTTTATTGTGCGCGGCATTCCGAATCAGGAGGGACAAAATCTTGTTTTGGGCGTTTCTGTGCGCGAACCGGGATTAAAGACAGAGCATGGTTTTTCTGTCGGGCAGGCGATCGAGCAGGTAATCCGGGTGTTGGGCATGCCCGCACCGCCGCAGGTGAACGGCGTTTTGGAAGGACGCGTTCAGCAGAAAAAGGTGAACTGGCGGCCGGTCACCGTTTATACCTACGAAGCGATCGGCGGTGATAATTACGAGACGATGTCATTTGTCGTTAATAAAGAGGGCATCATACAGGAAATCACGCTAGGCTTCCCCGTTATTGATTGATGAGGATAGTATGAAGAAGAGAATCTATGGTTTCGTCGCTGTACTTTGGGCACTTTCCTTCCTTGCTGCAGCAGGAGCGGCGCACACTCAAGCAGCGCAGGGAGAATCTCGTGCCAGTGCGCAGCAGATGGCGGACGAAGAAGTCATGGGACTTCTTTGGATGCGGCGGGCGGCAGAATATCGGGCGCTTTGCTATCAGGCGTATAATGGCGCACTGAGCCGCGTCGAGACAGCAGTACAGGAGCGAGAGGGAAAGCATGGTAAGCCGATCGCGGTCGTCGTGGACTGTGATGAGACTGTGCTGGATAATACCGGGTATTTTGCAGCGTCGGTTGCTGCGGGAAACGGCGTGTTAAATGGCAATTGGTGGCGTTCACACGTTGTCGGAAAGATATCGCCCGCGATGCCGGGCGCCAAGGACTTTCTCGATGCGCTGCACGCACTCGGTGCAGAGGTGTTTTATGTGACGAATCGAAGTGCAGCGTACAATTATGACGGAACGAAGGCAAATCTTGAATCACTTGGCTTTCCGAATGTCGATGACGCGCATCTTTTGCTGCTGACAGATACGGGGAGCAAACAGGCGCGCTTTGCTAAAATTGCTGAGACGCATGAAATCGTCGCGTATCTCGGTGATAATTACGGCGATTTTCCGCTTGCCTCCGGGGATAGTTCGGCGCGAAAAACGGCAGTTGATGCAGCAAAGGAAGATTGGGGAAGACGATATTTTATGCTGCCAAATCCGATTTATGGAAGCTGGGTGACAGCGATTGCACAGGAATATTTTTCAATGACGAAGGAGGAACGGGCCGCTGTGAATCGAGCGTTCCTCCTAAGAGACTGACAAATGGATTTTTGAAATTTATATAAAAAAAGCTCGGGCTAACTATAACCCGAGCTTTTTTGTTCGTATGCTGTTACATGATGCTGTTTGGAAATTTCAGCGTGGCAAAGTAGTCATCAAGCGTTTGGGCACGGCGTATGAGCTCGACAGAACCATCCTCATGGAGGAGAAGTTCTGCGCACCAGAGCTTTCCATTATAGTTGAAGCCCATCGCGCTGCCATGAGCACCGGTGTCATGGATGATGACGCGGTCGCCAATCGCGATCTTCGGGAGCTTGCGGTCGATGGCAAACTTATCGTTGTTCTCACAAAGTGAGCCAGTGATGTCGTAGACGTGATCGATCGGTGCACTTTCCTTGCCTGCGACTGTGATGTGGTGGTAAGCGCCGTACATCGCGGGGCGCATGAGGTTTGCCATGCAGGCGTCAAGTCCGATGTAGTCCTTGTACGTCTTCTTCTCGTGAAGGACGGTGGCGACAAGCCAGCCGGCAGGCCCTGTGACGGCGCGGCCGCTCTCCGTCATCATGTGCGTGTTGCCAAGCCCCTCCGGAATCATCTTTTCGTCGTAGAGCTTGTGGATGCCCTCGCCGATGGCATCGAGGTCAAGCGGCTCTTCCTCAGGGCGGTAGGGGATGCCGAAACCGCCGCCTAGGTTAATGAACTCAACTTCAATGCCGAGGCGATGCTTCAGCTCGATTGCCATATCAAACATGATCGTCGCCGTCAGTAAAAAGGTTTCGGGGCGGCGCTCGTTTGATGCGACCATCGTATGAAGGCCAAAACGCTTTACGCCCATCTTCTGTGCACGTGCATAGGCTTCAAACATCTGGTCGCGTGTGAGACCGTATTTCGCCTCTTTCGGCTTGCCGATGATATCGTTGCCTTCGACGAGGTCGCCTGGGTTGTAGCGGAAACAGAGAACCTTTGGGAGACCTGCATTTTCCTTGAGATAATCGATGTGACTGATGTCGTCTAGATTGATGATTGCACCGAGCTCGATTGCCTTTTGAAATTCGTCGGCAGGCGTGTCATTCGACGTCAGAAGAATTTCTTCGCCCTTTATCCCTGCCTTTTCGGAAAGGATGAGTTCGGCTAGGCTGGAATTATCCGTGCCGGCACCTTCTTCATGAACGACCTGAAGGATGCGCGGGTTTGGCAGAGCTTTTACGGCAAATTGCTCGCGGAAACCGGGCGCCCACGAAAAGGCATGCTTTAGAGCGCGGATGTTCTTGCGAATGGCCGTTTCATCGTAAATATGGAAAGGGGTTGGATATTTTTTGATGATTTCTTCGAGCTGTTCCTTGGTCAGAGGAAAGGTCTTCTTGCTCATGCGAAAACTCCTTGTGTCGATGTTTTGTCAATAAGAGGATAGGGAGAAAAAAGTTCTCTTTTTAGTGCCTTAGATTATAGCAGAACGGCATAATATCGTCAATTATTATGCATACACAGGATAGGAGAAAAATCGAGCAGGAAGTAAAGAGAGAAGAGGCGAAAATAGAAAATAAAACTTTATGTGCAGAACGGAGGAAAATGCAGGAAATGAAGGAGACACAGCATGCGCTCTATGCGCGCGAAGTCTTTGCCGAGGATGGCATTCAAAAAGAAGCCTGTGTTCTTTTGCGCGGCGGAAAGATTCTTGAAATCGTGCCGTATCGGGAAGCAAAGGTGCGCGGCGTGCAGGTGGAAGAAGCAGGAGCGCGGCTGCTTCCCGGTTTTTTCGACACGCATATTCACGGCGCTCTTGGTGTCGATACGATGGATGCAACGCCTGAGGCGCTGGATACCATCGGCGGTTACCTTGCTTCCTGTGGAACGACGAGCTATATGCCGACGACGGTTACGGACAGGTGGGAAAAAATTCTCTCTGCGCTCAGGAACCTAGCCGCGTACCAGCCAAAAGAGGGCGCAGCCATCCCGCGCGGCAGTTTTGTCGAGGGACCGTATCTCACGGAGGAGCATCGCGGGGCACATCCGGCAGAACTTTTGCGGGAATTAAGTCTTGACGAACTTTCAGAACTCATGGCGGCGGGGCCTATCCGTGCGCTTGCCGTTGCACCAGAAAAGCAGGGGGTAGCGGAATTCATCCGCACGGCACGCGCACAAGGGGTACGCATCTCCATCGGACATTCCAGCGCGACGTATGAAGAGGCGCGTGCCGCTGTCGATGCGGGGGCAGATGCAGCGATTCACACTTACTGCGGCATGAGCCCCATGCACCACCGTGCGCCGATGCTGCTCGGCGAAGCCATGACGGATGACCGCCTGTATGCCGAACTCATCGCGGACGGCATTCACGTCAGTCTTCCTGCCATGGATATTCTTCGACGCGCAAAACCAAAGGACAAGCTCATACTCATCAGCGATGCGATTTCTGCAACGGGGATGCCGGACGGCGACTATCGGCTTGGCAAGGAGCATGTGGCGCTTAGAGGCGGCATTGCGCGCACAGACAGCAGTGCACTGGCGGGGAGCACGACAAATGTTTTGGCGGAAGTCCGCCGCCTTATCTTAGCGCTCGGCGAAGAACCACTCGCCGCCGTCCACATGGGCAGTTTGAATGGGGCGCGCCGCTATGGGCTTGCCTCTGTCATCGGGAGCATCCGCGAGGGAAAGTGTGCGGACCTCGTCGCCGTTGATGAAGAGTATGAGGTGCTGGGCACATGGCTGAATGGCAGGAAAGTCTCCTCTGTCTAATCTTGTCAGTCCTTGGGAAAAAGGTTATAATGGCGGCAAACGAGGCATGAGCAGCCTCGGTCTGTAGGAAAAACCGCTTTTTAGGAGGGCAATATGGAAAAATCGAAAGTTTACTTCACGGACTTCCGCACCCCGCTCGGTCAGAGTCTTCTCATGAAACTTAAGAAGCTCTGCATGACGGCGGGGCTGGGCAAAATCGATATGGAAGGAAAGTTCGTCGCCATCAAGATGCACTTCGGTGAACTTGGCAACCTTGGATTCCTGCGCCCACAGTATGCGAAGGTTATCGCGGACATCGTCAAGGAAAAGGGAGGCTATCCCTTCCTCGTCGACTGCAACACGCTCTATCCCGGCAGCCGCAAGCACGCGCTCGAGCATATGGACTGCGCGAATCTCAACGGCTTCAATCCGACGACGACGGGCTGTCAGATCATCATCGGCGATGGTCTCAAGGGCACGGACGACGTTGAGGTTCCCGTCAAGAACGCTGAGATCTGCAAGACGGCAAAGATCGGCCGCGCCGTCATGGACGCCGACATCATCATCAGCCTTGCACACTTTAAGGGACATGAGCTCACGGGCTTTGGCGGTGCGATGAAAAACCTCGGTATGGGAGCCGGCAGCCGCGCCGGCAAGATGGAGCAGCACTCCTCGGGCAAGTGCGTCGTCAATCCGGAGCTTTGCCGTACCTGTCATAAATGTGCCAAGGAATGCGGCTCGGATGCTATTTCCTTTGACACCGGCAAAGCATACATCGACCCCGCTATCTGCAAAGGCTGCGGCCGCTGCATCGGTGCCTGTGCATTTTCGGCTATCTCGAACGATTCTTTTGACGCGAACGATCAGCTCGACCGCAAGATGGCGGAGTACACGCAGGCCGTCGTCCAGAATCGCCCGAACTTTCACATCAACATTGCCCGTGACATCAGCCCGAACTGCGATTGTCACGGCGAAAACGATGCACCGATTATCCCGAATATCGGCATGTTTGCATCCTTTGACCCGGTCGCCATCGACCAGGCGAGCGTTGATGCTGCACTAAAGATGGAGCCGCTGCCAAACAGCCAGCTTGCCGACAACCTAGCCAAGGCGGATTTCCACAAGCACGGTGATCATCTCCTCGACAGCACACCGACGAGCAACTGGGAAGAAACTCTCATCCACGGCGAAAAAATCGGTGTCGGCACACGCCGTTACGAGCTCATTACCATTAAATAAATGACAGATAAAAAAGTGAAGGCGGCCTTCTCAAACGGTAGGCTGCCTTCACTTTTTGTATTGCGGTCTTTCTTATTTTTTGATGATCAGTGCCATGAAGACGAGGTCTTCCGTGGCCGATGGATTCTTGATGCTGTGCTGTTCGCCGTCTGGGCAGAAGGTTGTCGCGCCCGCACTGAGCTCGATCTCCTTTCCATTGTCGTCGTAGATGGCACGGCCGGACAGGATGTGATAGGTCTCGGTATTGCCCTTGTGCGTATGGGCACCGATGGAGCAAAGCGGCGGAATGATGACTTTTGCATACATGTCACACTTGCCGTCAAGCTCGCCGTCGCCAAGGAGTTTGATGATGGTGATGGTGCCTGCGCCGCCGGCTTTCTCTGTCGCCTGTCCGGGTTTTGCTTCTAATACTGCCATAATGAACTCTCCTTTTCATTTTTGGTAGAATACACTATGTTTTATAATTCTCTTTTTCTTTTAGAAATCCTCTTTCTTTCAGAAAATTTGGAGCACATGCATGGTTTATTTTCTAAAATTCGGCGCGAGCTGGGTATTGCCGCCCGGCATCTTTATCCTTGCACTCTTTGGCGTGAGCATCTATCTCTGGCGGAAACGATATGAAAGGAAAGCCGCGGTGCTTCTTTTCGTGCTCACGTTTCTCTTTTATCTTCTCTGCACGACCTTTGTCTCAGAAAAGCTCCTCGGTTCACTGGAAGAGATGTATCAGCCGCCCGTCAACCCCACGGGAGATGTCGTCATCATGCTGGGCGGCGGTGCGATGAGCGACTCGCCGGATATCAGCGGCGAAGGAGCGCTTTGTGCCAGTCCGGCAAATCGGTTGCTGACAGCCTATCGTCTGGCAAAGGAACTCGATGTGCCGATCTTGCTTTCAGGCGGTCAGGTCTATGAGGATACGGGCGCAGAGGCGAAGATTGCGCGGCGCATCCTCATGGATCTCGGCATGCCGGAGAATAGGATTTTTGCTGAGACAAAGAGCATTAACACGAGCCAGAACGCCCGCTTTTCTGCGGAAATTCTCCGTGAGAAAGGACTGACGCATCCGCTCCTTGTGACGAGTGCCTTTCACATGCATCGTGCCGTACTGAATTTCAAAAAGCAGGGCATTGATGTGACGCCATATCCCGCAGATTACTTCGTGCCGCATCATCCCGTTTTTCACTACACGAAACTGCGCCCGCAGGCGGATGCACTCGTCGGCAATGTGACGATGCTGCAGGAACGCCTGCGGACGCTCGTGACGAGGTATCTGGAATGACGAAAAATATGACGGAAGGGAGCCCCGCCAAGCTCATCTTCCTCTTTACTCTGCCGCTTCTTGCGGGCAATATCATGCAGCAGCTCTTTGCCTTCGTCGATACGCTGGTCGTCGGGCGGTTTCTTGGGGTTGACGCGCTCGCTGCTGTCGGCAGTGCAGGCCCTTTGATGTTTCTGATGCTCGGTTTCATCATCGGCTTTGCCAGCGGGCTTTCGATTTACACGGGGCAGCGATTCGGCGCGCGAGATGAAAGGGGCGTCCGGCAGAGTGCAGCGGCCTGTATTGTTCTTTCTGCCGCAGCATCGATTCTCTTTACCTTGCTAGGCTCCTGCATCTTATACCCGTTTCTCGTACTCATGCAGACACCGCCCGAAATCATCGAGGGTGCTTACAGCTTTATCATCCTTATCTATGGCGGTGTCTCGGCGTTTGTCTTTATTCAGCTCGGTGCGAACATCGTCCGCGCGCTCGGTGACAGCAAAGGGCCGATGATTATCCAGGCGGTCGGGCTTGGGCTGAACTGCATCTTCGAGCCGATCGCCATCGGGCTATTTCACTGGGACATTTCAGGTGCGGCGCTCGCGACGATTGCGGCACAGATCTGCGGAAATATCCTGTTTTTCTTCTATATTCGCCGCTATGTGCCGCAGCTTCATGTGACGCGTGCTGACTTTTGTGTGCCGTTTTCTGTCTATAAGAAGCATCTTGCAGTCGCCCTTCCGATGGGCTTTCAAGGTTCGATCATCGCCATCGGTGCTATCATCCTGCAGGTTGTGTTAAATGGGCTTGGCCCTGAAGCGGTGGCATCCTACGCAACATCGCAGCGCATCGAATCCATTGCCATGATGCCGATGATGTCGTTTGGCATCGCCATGGCAGCTTATACAGCGCAGAACTACGGCGCGAAGAATCCCCGCCGCATCATCGAGGGCGTTCGAAAGTGCGCCTATATGAGCATCGCTTTCAGCTTCTTTGCCGGGGCGCTTCTCATTACGTTCGGCGGCGACATCATGCGGCTTTTTGTCGGGGCAGGTCATGAGGACGTCATCTCCTACGGTAAGATGTATTTGACGGTGAACGGTGTGACGTATTGGATTCTCTCGCTGCTCTTTATCTTCCGCTATACTCTGCAGGGGCTTGGACAAAGCGTCGTTCCGACGATTGCGGGCGTTATGGAGCTTCTCATGCGCGCAGGCGCTGCCATTTTCCTGTGCGGCTGGCTCGGTTTTCTCGGCGCCTGTCTCGCCAATCCCATGGCATGGATCGGTTCCTGCATACCGCTTGCCATTGCCTACTTTTGGACACGCAGGCAGCTTGTCAAGGTGCGCGGTATAGAAGAACTGCGCGCAGGATAACTATTGTTTTTTGTGCTTGGTAAGTTGAAAAAAATAACAGGAATCAACAGTGTGTGCGGCGAATACTAATAGCAGATAGTATGTCACGATATTTTTTTCGTATGTCCTATTTGAATGTAAAAGGAGTGTTTTTCCATGAGTCTTAAACTGAAGTCCGGCTTTACCTTTGACTATGCAAATCTCTACGGCGAAGGCAAGGTCACGGATGCGGATCTCAAAAATCTTGAAGGCGACCTCAAGAAGGCGCATGAAGCCATGAAGGTGATGCGGGATAAGGGCTTTATCCGCGCACATCTTTCGAAAGACGGCGAGCCTGAGAAGGTGCTCTTTTCCCAGCTTCCCTATATCGAGGAAGGGCATTTAAACAGTCCGGCTTCCATCAAAAAGCTCAAGGCACTGGGCGAGCATGTCAAGGATAATGTAGACGTCGTCATCTCGCTTGGCATTGGCGGCTCTTACCTCGGCAACAAGGTGCTTTTCGATGTGCAGTGCGGCGCGTATTGGAACGAGCTTTCAAAGGAAGAGCGCGGCGGTTATCCGCGCGTCTACTTCAGCGGCAACAATATCGACCCGCGTGCGACGGGCGACCTCATCCATCACATGAAGGATCTCGCACGCATTTCCGCTTCGCATGAAAAGAAGAATCTCAAGGTGCTCCTGCTCGTCATCTCGAAGTCCGGCGGTACACTCGATACCATGTCGAACTTCATGGTGGTCTACGACGCGCTCAGCAAGGAAGCGAATATCGATATCGAAGTCGTCGCCGTCACCGACCCGAATACAGAAAAGCCGACGCTGCTCAAAAAGCTGGCGACAGAACAAGGCTGGGATACCTTTGCTGTTCCTGATGGCGTCGGCGGCCGCTTCTCCATCTTCTGTGACGTCGGCATGACGCTCGCTGCCTGCATTGGATTCGATATTGAAAAGTTCCTTGAAGGCGCGAGAGATATGGACAAAGCCTGCCAGGAGGCGGACGATCTTTTCCAAAATCCCGCCATGCTGAACGCCGCATTGAAATTCGCAGCATCCGAGCGCCACGGCCGCGACATTGAGGTCATGATGCCTTACGGGGACTATCTGAAGTCTGTTTCTGAATGGTACATTCAGCTCCTCGCAGAATCGCTCGGCAAGCAGTACAATAAAGAGGGCAAGGAAGTCTGCTACGGCCGCACACCGGTTGTCGCCGTCGGCACGACCGATATGCATGCGCAGACACAGCAGCATCAGCAGGGCAAGCTGAACAAGGTCATTCAGTTCATTCGCATCGAAAACTGGAAGAACGACATCGAGATTCCCAATGTCTTCCCTGAAGTGCAGAAACTCGCTGACATCAGCGGCGTCACCATGGGACAGGCTCTGGAAGTGGCAAGGGAATCCAATGCTGATGCCCTCGCCGGCAACAAGCGTTACAATGCGTGCATCACGCTTCCCGATCTGAATGCCTACCATCTCGGCGAACTCCTCTACATGCTCGCCATGAGCATTGCCTATGAAGGTGAACTCGCCGATGTGGATGCCTTTAATCAGCCCGGTGTTGAGTCGTATAAGCGTATCATGGGACCGAAACTCAAGGCGGTTAAAGAAGCAAACGGCAAATAAGGTAAGAACGATAGGAAAGATAAAAGACCGCGCAGCTGCGCGGTCTTTGCTGTATAGAAAATATATTGCAGAGCGGGTATTATACTTGCCCGGAGCCGGTCCACATCTTTTGTTTTGAGAGCAAGGCGACGATGACACCCAAGG
>CAUVCH010000023.1:0-9608 GCA_963550265.1 uncultured Mitsuokella sp.
TTTTTCCGTAACATTTATAAGTCAACTTATTTTTATGTAAAAGTTGACAATAGACAGAAAAAAGACTATTCTATAAAAGATGTTTATTATACTTATAAATGTAGGAGAGGGGATTTTTCATGAAAAAGAAAATAGAGCTGCGCGAACTTGTCCTCTGCGCGCTCTTCATCGCGCTGATTACGGCGGGGACTTTTATCCGCATCCCGATCGGCAGCGATGTCTATACACTGCAGTTTCTCTTTACCCTGCTGGCGGGGCTTGTGCTCGGCGGCCGGCTTGGTGCACTCGCTGTTGGTGCCTACGTCCTGATGGGGCTGGTTGGCATTCCGGTCTTTGCCTCTGGCGGCGGACCCGGTTACCTCATGCAGCCGACGTTTGGTTACCTTATCGGCTTCATTCTGCAGGCGTATGTCTGCGGCAAGCTCTCACGCCGCCTCACTCGCCCACGCATGCTGACGCTTTTAGGCGTCAACCTCGTCGGCATGGCGATCGTCTATCTTCTCGGGCTTGTCTGGTTCTACGTCGTCTCGAACTATGTGATTATGGCGCCGGTTTCCATTTGGTGGGTCATTCTTTACTGCGGCATACTGCAGTTGGGGCCGGACTTTATTCTCTGTGTCATTTCGGCAGGGCTTGCCGCACGTTTCCTGCGGGCGGGCTTTTGGCTCGGTGCGTCAAAGGTAAATTCTTCAGCGGTCAAGGAGGCATGAAGATGGGAAAGGCACTTTTCATCACAGGTACGGGTACGGATATCGGAAAGACGTATGTCACGGGGCTTATCGTGAAAAAGCTCGTGGATGAAGGATTGGATGCAGGTTACTATAAGGCGGCGCTTTCCGGCGCGGAGCCGGATGAAAAGGGCGAACTTCAGCCGGGTGATGCGCTGCATGTCAAGGCGGCGGCGCATCTTACAGAGCGTATACCGGAACTTGTCTCCTATATCTACTGCGAGGCAGTATCTCCGCATCTCGCGGCGAAGCTCAACGATAGGCCGATTGATTTTGACAAAGTCGAGCGGGACTTTAAGGCGGCGAAGGCGCGCCATACATTTCTTACGATGGAGGGAAGCGGCGGTATCATCTGCCCGCTCCGCTGGGATGGCGAGCAGCACGTCGTTCTAGACGATCTCGTCTGTCGTCTGGGGCTTCCGGCGCTCGTCGTTGCAGATGCGGGTCTCGGTACCATCAATGCAGCGGTGCTGACCATCGAGCACCTTCGTGCGCGGGAAATTGCCGTGAAAGGCGTCATACTCAACAACTGGAAGGGCGGCATCATGGAAGAGGACAATCGCCGCATGATTGAGGAGATGACCGGCGTTTCGGTCGTCGCATGCGTTAGAAAAGGCGATGCGGAGCTTGCGATGGATGCGGAGAAACTTGCTGCGCTTTACGAATAAAAGGAAGAGTGAATAGGATGAAGGAAAAGCATGCGAATCTGCCGGCGGATTCTTGGGAGGCGCGCGACCTTGCGCGCATTTGGCACCCCTGCGGACAGATGAAGGATTATGAGGAGCTTCCGCCGATGGTCATTGAGCGCGGCAAAGGTGTCTGGCTCTATGACATACACGGCAGGAAATACCTGGACATTGTGAGTTCCTGGTGGGCGAATCTCCTCGGTCATGCAAATCCGCGCATCAATGCGGCGATCAAGGAGCAGATCGACCGGCTCGAGCACGTTATTTTTGCAAATTTTTCGCATGTGCCTGCTATCGAACTATCGGAAAAGCTTGCCGAAATCACGCCGAAGCGTCTGACAAAATTTCACTTTAACGATAACGGCTCCTCTGCCGTCGAGTGTGCGCTGAAGATGAGTTTTCAGTATTGCCAGCAGACGGGACGCGTGAAAAAGACGCGTTTCATGTGCCTGACCGAAGGGTATCACGGCGAGACGATCGGCGCGCTCTCCGTCGGCAGCATGGATCTCTTTGCCAAGATGTACCAGCCGATGATGATGGAAAACATTCACATCGAAGCGCCGGATTGCTATCGCTGCCCCTATGGAAAGCAGCGCGAAAACTGTGCCTGTGAGTGCTTTCAAAAGACAGAAGAGGCGTTTGAGGTGCATGCGGATGAGACAGCGGCGATCATCGTCGAGCCGCTGCTTCAGGGAAGTGCGGGTATGCGTGTTTATCCGCCGCTTTACCTGAAAAAACTTCGCGCGCTCTGCGATAAGAAAGACGTCCTGCTCATTTTTGATGAGATTGCCACGGGCTTTGGACGCACGGGAAAGATGTTTGCCGCGGATCACGCGGATGTTTCGCCGGACATCATGACGATTTCGAAGGGGCTGACCGGCGGCTATCTCCCGATGTCCGTCACCTGCGTTTCCGATGCGATCTACGATGCTTTCTACGCCGATTACGGTGCGGGCAAGTCCTTTCCGCACAGTCATACATATGCTGGCAATCCGATCGGCTGTGCGGCTGCACTCGCCGTGCAGAAAATCATGGAAGAAGACCACGTCCTTGAAACAGCGAATAAAAACGCAGTATGGCTGACCAGCGCATTGAAAAATGCCATCGGCAGTCATCCGAATCTCGGCGAGATTCGCCATATCGGCCTTATCCATGCGATGGAATTTGTCAAAGATCCGAAGACGAAAGAAGCACTTGACCCGAAAAAGCGCACGGGATATGCGATTTATAAAAAAGCGCTTGAAAAAGGGCTGGTGCTTCGCCCGCTCGGCGATGTCCTTTATTTCAACCCTGCTTTGAACATCACGCGCGATGAGCTGACGACGGCAATTGCTGTGGCTAAGGATGCCATTGAAGCGGTGCTCCCAGGTTGATTCTTTTATAAAAATCCTTCTTGTCAGAAAAAGAGGGATTTTTTTCTTTATGCCGAATAATGTAAATCGTATAGACTTTGTTTTCGAAGAACAAAGAAGTCAAAGCATATGGAAAGGGAGTTATGTATGAACAGCAAAGCAGAAGCATTTAAGAACTATCTCGATGGAAATGACCTCGGTGCATTTGAAATCCAAGAGGTTGAAGGCGATGAACAGGGTACGGTGATCTTCCGTTCAAATGTCTCCACGGAAGGACAGCAGCTGCCGACGATCGTCCTGGTTGACGACAGCGTCTTCACGATGATTCGCATCCAAGTTTCTCCTGGGGCACGCACGAAGGAAAACGAGCTTCAGGTCCTCCGCCTCATCAACGACCAGAACCTCACGTACAAACCGTTCAAGCTCTATTTCGACAACGAAGGTTCCCTTATCCTCGATACCTGTATCTTGGTGCCGGGCGAGGATTTCTCTCAGCTCGGCGAGGAGATCTATGGAATGTTTGATATCCTGATCGATTTCCTCAACAAGAACTATCGCGCGCTCATGAAGAAGATCTGGGGCGAAGAACCTGCGCCTAGTACAGAGGAAAGTACAGAAGCAGCTTCAGAGGATAAGTGAGAAACGTTGACTTTTTGCGGCTGCCTATGCTAAGATAGGAGCGCAATAAATGAAAGGCGATGAAGAAGAGGAGTACGCTTTTTCTGTGATGCAGAGAGGAGCCGGTCGGTGCAAGGCTCTTTGCGGAGAAGCGGAAGGTCGCTTTGGAGCTGCCCGGTCTGCATGAGGCAGAGGCTGGGACGTCGGCGGCGTTAACGCTGGAGTTCTTTTGCTGTGCGATACGCAGCATAGCTCACCGGGCGGCAAAGGAAGAAGATTGGTGGTACCACGAGTGCATGGCTCTCGTCCTTTTGGATGAGGGCTTTTTTCATTTGTAAGATGTATAATTTTAGGAGGAAATGCAGTGGCTGGGAGCGAGAAGCACATCGAAACGAACATCCCAAAGGTCTATGACCCGCAGTCGTTCGAGAAAAAATGGTATGCGTTTTGGGAGGAGGAAAAGCTCTTTCATGCACAGGCGGATGCGTCGAAGAAACCGTACAGCATGGTTATCCCGCCGCCGAATGTCACCGGGCAGCTTCACATGGGGCATGCGCTTGACAACACGCTTCAAGACATCTTGATTCGCTACCATCGCATGCAGGGGTTCAATACAGTATGGATTCCGGGCTGTGACCATGCGGGCATTGCGACGCAGGCAAAGGTCGAAGCAGCACTTCGCGAGGAGGGAACGAACCGCTATGCGCTCGGCCGCGAAAAATTCCTCGCGCGCGTCTGGGATTGGAAGAAGAAGTTCGGCAGCCGCATCATGAGTCAGCTTCGCTCGCTCGGTTCATCGCTCGATTGGGATCGCGAGCGCTTTACGATGGACGAGGGCTGCAGCCGTGCCGTGCGCGAGGTCTTTGTCTCCCTCTACGAGCAGGGACTTATCTATCAGGGAACGCGCATCACGAACTGGTGTCCTTCCTGCAACACGGCGATTTCCGACATCGAGGTCGAGCACGAGACAGAGGAAGGCCATCTCTGGCATCTTCGCTATGCGGTCGACGGCGAGCCGGGAAAATTCGTCGAGATCGCGACGACACGCCCGGAAACAATGTTCGGTGACACGGGCGTTGCCGTGCATCCGGAAGATGGGCGTTACAAGGATATGGTCGGCAAGATGCTGATCCTTCCGATTGTCAACCGCAGGATTCCTCTCTTTGCCGATGCCTATGTTGACAAGGCGTTCGGTACAGGCGCGGTCAAGGTCACGCCGGCGCATGATCCGAACGATTTTGAGATGGGGCGCCGTCATGGACTCGAAGAGATCAAGGTCATTGAAAACGACGGCACGATGGGGGAAGGCGCCGGAAAGTACAAGGGCATGGATCGCTATGCATGCCGCAAGGCGCTCGTCAAGGAACTGGAGGAGCTCGGCGTTCTCATCTCGGTTGAAAAGCATGAGCATGCCGTCGGACATTGCTCGCGCTGCCATTCGACGATTGAACCGCTCGTCTCAAAGCAGTGGTTTGTCAAGATGGAGAGCCTTGCAAAGCCGGCGATTGCAGCGGTGAAAAATGGCCGCATCGAGTTTGTGCCAAACCGCTTTACAAAGATCTATGAGAATTGGCTGGAAAACATCCGTGACTGGTGCATCTCGCGTCAGCTTTGGTGGGGACATCGCATTCCGGCATGGTACTGTGATGATTGCGGCGAGACGAGCGTCTCGCGCACGGATCTTACTGCGTGCCCGCATTGCCACAGCACGCACATTCATCAGGATGAAGATGTTCTTGACACCTGGTTCAGTTCGGGGCTTTGGCCGTTTGAAACGTTTGGCTGGCCGGATCAGACAGCGGATCTGAAGCAGTTCTACCCGACAGCGACGCTCGTTACGGGCTACGACATCATTTTCTTTTGGGTCGCCCGCATGGTCATGATGGGGCTCGCATTTGGCAAGGATGTTCCCTTCCATCATGTATTCATTCACGGTCTCGTCCGCGACAGTCAGGGGCGCAAGATGAGCAAGTCGCTTGGCAACGGCATCGACCCTGTCGAAGTCGTCGAAAAGTACGGCGCAGATACACTTCGCTTCATGCTCATCACAGGCAATACGCCGGGCAACGACATGCGTTTTTATTGGGAGCGTGTCGAAAGTGCGCGCAACTTTGCCAATAAGATCTGGAACGCTTCGCGCTATATGCTGATGAATCTCGAGGGCTTCGACCATGCGTTTAAGCCTGTGGAGGGAGACCATACGCTCGCGGATCGCTGGATTCTTTCGCGCTATGCACATACGGTGCGCGCCGTGACGAAGTGTCTCGATAGCTTCGAGCTCGGCGAAGCCGGCCGCATGATCTACGAGTTCATCTGGAACGAGTTTTGTGACTGGTATATTGAGCTTACGAAAGCGCGTCTCTACGACAAGGAAAACGAGCGGGCAAAGTCCACGGCGCTCTATATCCTGTCAACCGTCCTCGAGGGCACGCTGCGTCTTTTGCATCCCTTCATGCCGTTTTTGACAGAAGAGATCTGGCAGAAGCTCCCGCACGAGGGAAAGAGCATCATGGTTGCTGCGTGGCCGCAAGCGGAAGAAGCGGCGATGGACAACAAGGCGGAAGCCGAGATGTCCGCGATCATGGAGACGATTAAGGCCGTCCGCAACCTCCGCGCTGAAGTCGGCGCCGCGCCGGGCAGAAAGAGTGAAGTCGTGCTCGCCTTCGCCGATCCATCGCTTCGCGAGGTCTTTGGCGAAAACGAAGGCTATTTGCACGCACTGGCAGCGGCGGAACCCGTGACTTTCCTTAACGAAAAAGCCGCGGCACCGGAGAACGCGATGGCGGGCGTCACGGAAGGCGTCAAGATCTATCTGCCGCTCAAGGGCTTGATCGACGTCGAAAAGGAGACGGCGCGTCTGACAAAAGAAAAGGAAAAGCTCGAAAAAGAGACAAAGAAGCTGCAGGGCAAGCTGAACAATGAGGGCTTCCTCAAAAAGGCACCGGAAGCTGTCGTCGCCAAAGAGCGCGAAAAGCTCAAGGGCTATGAGGAGAAACTCGCTGCACTTGCTGCACGCCTTGCGGATATGGCAGCACTTGCCTGAGGAGGCTGCGGATGAATTACGAGGAATCCATTGCCTATCTTGAGAGCCTGACGATCTACGGGATCAACCTGTCGCTGACGCGCATAAAGAAAATGCTTGACCTCCTCGGTCACCCGGAGACTGCCTATCGCACGGTTCATGTGACGGGGACGAACGGCAAGGGTTCGGTCTGCGCCATGCTGGACGGCATTCTGCGCTGCAGCGGCATTTCCACGGGTTTTTTCAGTTCGCCGCACCTTGAAAGTTATACGGAGCGCATTCGCATTGATGGAAAGCCCATCGATGCGCAGGATTTCGCTGATAATATGGACGCGATGAAGCGAGTGGCTGATGCGATGGTGCGCGCGGGCATGGAACATCCGACACAGTTTGAGATGCTGACGGCACTCGCATTTTACGCCTTTCGGCAGGCAGGCGTTGCCTATGCTGTCATCGAGGTGGGGCTCGGCGGTACCTATGATTCGACGAACGTCATCACGCCGGAGGTCTCTGTCATCACGAATGTGACGATGGAGCACGCCGACCGGCTCGGCGGTACGCTCGAGCATATCGCTGAGAACAAAGCGGGCATTATCAAAGAGGGCGTTCCTGTCGTCACGGCGGCAGAAGGTTTGCCGCTGGCAGTCATTCGAAAGAGGGCGGAGGCATTGGCAGCGGCTGTCTTTGTCTTCGGCGAGGATTTTTCTGCACGCACGGTGAAGGCCTATGTACGCCACCAAGTGATTGCCTGTTCCTCTGAGCTCACGGGGACGCGGGACGCGCTCTTTAAACTCTCACTTCTCGGCAGTCATCAGGCGTGCAATGCTGCGCTCGCCATCATGACGGCGCACCTTCTGGCAAATATCGATGACCGCATCACCGTCGATAAGGTCAAGGCAGCGCTGCCGCTTGCCACATGGCCGGGGCGCTTCGAGTGCATGACGGTCAGGGGCGTGGATGTTCTCCTTGACGGCGCGCATAATCCGGCGGGAATTCGCGCCCTTCGCGCGGGACTTGATGAAATCTTTCCAGAGAAAAAGCGCCTGTATCTTCTCGGCATCCTGAAGGATAAGGAAATCGATGTGATGCTGCGCGCTCTCCTTCGAAAGGAGGACGCCGTCGTCGTGACGATGCCTGTTTCAGCGCGTGCAGACAGTGCTGCAGATCTCTTAAGGCATGTCCGGCGCGTAACGGAGCATGCGCGTGCAGAGGGAAATTACAAAGCTGCGTTTTCTGCGGCACTGTCTGAAGTAAGGACGGCAGAAAACGCAGATGAGAGACCTCTCTTTATTGTTTGCGGTTCGCTCTATCTAATCGGTGCTGTCCGCAGTTTCATCCTAGAGGAGGCGGACAGCGGGAAAGCGGCAGAGATGCTCTCTGCGCAAGGGACAGGAAAGCGCGGGAAAAACAAGGAGAGACCTGTACAGGAGCTAGGAAAGGATGTGCCATGATGAAAGAGGACATCTTGACGCGGCGTCACAAAATACAGCGTGCGCGCTGGGCAAAGTACATGCAGGATATGTCCTTTTACGCGCTCATCGCGGAGGTGTTTCTGCTCGTGCTCTCTCCATCCATGGCAGAAGCTGCGATGCTCATCAGCGCGGCGGCACTTTTGATGCGCCGTCATTTCGATAATAAATTCGGCTTTCGGGCACTGCCGCTGGACATCCCCGCGGGGCTCTTCGTCGTCATCGGGGCAGCATCCATTCTCATCGCTCCGGATCGCTTCAAGAGTTTTTACAACTTCTATCACCTCGTCGGCGCATATGTCTTGACCTATGTCCTTGCGGGGCAGATCATTCGAACGCCGAGTGAACTGAAGACGCTCGTGGCGGCGCTCGGTCTTTCCGCCGTCCTCGTGTTCCTCGGCGGCTTTTGGCAATTCGCTTTCGGTATCGACACAGGGGATATGAAGTGGGTGGACGGCGATGCCTTCCCTGAGCTCAAGAAACGCGTCTTTTCGAGCTTGGAGAATCCGAACATCCTAGCGGGCTATCTGGACGCGATGATCTGCCTTGCCTTTGGCTTCTTTGTGAAATGTGGAAGCCGTGCCAAGCGTATCGTGCTCGGCTGCTTTCTGCTCGCGCTGATCGCCTGTCTTGTCATGACGTACGCGCGCGGCGCTATGCTCGTCATCGGCGTCATCCTCGTGCTCTACGGGCTGTTTCAGGACTGGCGCATACTCCTTGCCTGTCTCCTGATCGGAGCAGGCGCGCTCCTTCTTGATCCTATGCTTTCAGAGCGCCTGCTCTCGGTTTTTACGAAAGTCGATACGTCGACAGAGATGCGCGTTGCGCTCTGGGAAAGTACGCTGCAGATGATACAGGATCACCCCTTCCTCGGCATCGGGTGGGGTGCCTTTTACGCTGTCTATCCGGCGTATGATTTTTATCTGCAGGGGGCAGACGTCCTCATCGTTCACGCGCACAACATGTATCTGAACTACATGGCGGAGATCGGACTTATGGGGGCGGGCGCGTTCTTTTGGTTTTTCTTCGGTGCGCTCTACCTTGCGGTGCGGATGCGCTTTTCTTTGTCAAAAGAGACGTCAAAGACTGAACTTTCGCCTGTAAAAGAGGAATCCTTAGAATACCGAGAGATCCCTTGTGAAAATGTCCTGTCTTCCTTGCCGCTTTGGGCGGATTTCTGTCAGTGGGAAGACGCACGATTTCTTTCGGGACTGCGCTTGGGACTCATCCTCGCTTTCGCTTCCGTCGCGCTGAATGGTTTGACCGATGACCTCCTCTTCAACCTTCCAACTTCCATGCTGCTGTGGCTCTTTGTCGGTCTGACATGCTCGATGAACTTTCTTAAGATGCCAAAAGCGGCTGCCGCTGGCAGTATCGCTTGTCAGGATATCGGGGGCGATGCGGAGGTCTCCGGTGGGGAAAGCCATAAAGGGAAAGAGCACGAAGAAAAAGAGACGCTTGGCGACGACACGCCAGCAGACGACGCCGATGCGGGAGACGACGGAGACGGAGGCGAGTGATATAAGAGAGAACCTCGTAACGAAAGGAGAGAATTTTAAGCAACTAATTATATAAATAAAGGTACTCGTCAGTGATACAATATGTTTATGGAGGATAACAGCTATGAACATATCCAATATCACCCATTACAAGCCGAAAGAGTTTGCCGAACTGCTCTATGTTTCAGTAAAGACACTGCAGCGTTGGGACAGAGAGAAAATTTTAGTAGCAAA
>CAUVCH010000024.1:0-9600 GCA_963550265.1 uncultured Mitsuokella sp.
TTGTACTAATATTAATATTATTTTTTTGTTTTTGCGATATGCTATAATTAAAAGAATGATAAAAGAAGATACTCTTAGTCTTATCAATGTTTTTGGCAAGAAGGTGTGTTTGTATGTATTTCGTTCGATTTTTTCTGCGCAGCCTTGCCTTGTGCTTTGCCCTTTTATGCGTGTTTGGAGCAGCGGAGGCAGCGCCGCAGACGATCGAGGCGCAGGGCGTGCATATCATGGGGGACAACGACTCACCGAAGGCGGCAAAGGATATGGCGCGCAAAGATGCGATGCGCATCGCCGTTGAGAAGGCGGGCGTTTATGTAGAAAGTTACTCGAAGACGCAGAATATGAAACTGACGGCGGATGAGGTTCGGACGCTTTCGGGGGCAATTTTAAAGGTCACGGACGAAAAAGATGTGCCGGAGCTTACCAATGGAGTCTGGAAGTACACGGTCTATCTGACGGCAGAAGTCGATACCGACGGCATTGATTTAAAGACGATGATGGAGCATAAAAAGGATATCGACCGTCTACAGAAAGAGCGCGATGCGCTCAAGAAGCAGAATGAAGAGCTTCGGGAAAAGTACGGAGAGGCGGCAGGAAAGGAGCGTCCTCACATCGATGCAGCGTATAATATCGGCGCGGTCTTAGAGCGCACGGTCGGCAGTCTGCAGCGCGGCGAGAACGACAAGGTCATCGCAGAGATGAACCGATTGATTGCGGATACGTCTGTCAAGGATAATGCACTCAGTTATGCGCTCTACCTTCGCGGGCGTGCCTACTATGCAAAGAAAAACGATGAGAAGGCATTGCAGGATTTTTCAGAAGCCATCCGCATATACGATAAACGAACGGAAAAGGTGAATCAGGTCTGGCACGTACATTATTATCGCGGGGCGATTTATTACGGCTGGCGCCGCTGGGAAGATGCGGTGCGCGACCTCGAACTTGCATGGGATGGCTCGGGACGCGCGGACAAGGAGGCGGGCGACCTTTTGGAAAAGGCGCGGGAAAAGATTCGTGAGGCATCGGCGCCGACCGAGCGGCAGGGCAGCAGTTCTTCCGGTTCGGGGATTAACTGGGGACAAGTTCTCACCGATGTGATCATCGGCGCGATACAGCAAGGGGGAAAAGGTTGAGGCCTTTGCCCAATTGGATGAGGGCGTTTAGGGGCAGACCGACGACGTTGGAGTAGCTGCCCTCGATTTTTTCGATGAATCTCGCGGCTTTTCCTTGGATGGCGTAGGCACCGGCTTTATCCATCGGCTCGTCGGTTGCGATATAGGCGTCGATGTCCGCCTTTGTCATCGTGTCGAAGAAGACCTTGGTCGTGACGCTTGTGGTGCGAATCTCGTTCCTGTTTATCAGTGCAAGCCCCGTTGTGACCTCGTGCATTTTGCCGGAGAGGGCGGTGAGCATCTTCCTCGCCTCGTCTTTATCCTTGGGTTTGCCGAAGATTTTCCCTTCTAAAGAGACGACGGTATCGGCGCCAAGAACGGGACTGTCCGGATATTTTTCGGCAACAGCGCGTGCCTTGCGCTTTGCATTTTCAACGACGAGCGCAGCGGGTGTCCAAGAATTGCCGCTGACTTCTTCGGCATCGCTGACGACGACCACAAAGGGGATGCCGATTTGCTTTAGAAGTTCTTTCCTGCGCGGTGATTTTGAAGCGAGTATGAGCATGGGCATGTCCTTTCTGTGCTATAGGCAATACCCCTATAGTATACACAATTTGCTCGTTGTGTTCACCCTTGCTTTTGCGTCTGGCTTGACAACAGCTGTTTTTTTCTATATGATAATGCTGTATTAATCCTTTAATAGGGTAAAGAAAATGATTTAAGGGGAAAGAGCATGAATTTGAAAAAACTTCTGGCACTCTGCATGGTGGTTCTCTCATTTGCTGCGCTGGGCTGTGGCTCGACCGGCACGAAGACGGCGAAGGGCGACAAGATTGTTATCGGCCTAGACGACAACTTCCCGCCGATGGGCTTTAAGGATGAAAGCGGTGAGATCACGGGCTTTGATGTTGACTTGGCAAAAGAGGCCTCGAAGCGTCTTGGCCGCGAGGTTGAGTTCAAGGCAATCGATTGGTCGAGCAAAGAACAGGAACTTGCGTCGGGGCGCGTCCAAATTCTTTGGAATGGGCTGGATATCACGCCGGAGCGTAAGGAGAACATGCTTTTCTCTGATCCGTACATGGACAATCGCCAGATTATCTTTGTGAAGAAGGGAACGACGGGCATCACGGATGAGAAGAGTCTTGTGGGCA
The DNA here is from genome assembly GCA_963550265.1 of uncultured Mitsuokella sp. GTDB lineage: Bacteria > Bacillota > Negativicutes > Selenomonadales > Selenomonadaceae > AWVT01. Next base: position 2,264 of record CAUVCH010000024.1, read on the forward strand.
GGAAGGTCGGCACGCAGAGCGCTTCGACGGCAGAAGCCTACATGGATAAGAGCGACTTCTTTAAGACAAAGGTTTCGGATGTCAAAAAGTACGCGGATTTTGTCGCGGCGTTTATGGATCTTGAAAACGGGCGCATTGATGCCGTCGTTGGCGATGAAATTGTCGGCCGCTACTATATGGAAAAGCATCCGGACGAAATCGAGGCGATCGACACCGCCATCGGTCCTGTCAGCGAATTCGGCATCGCATTTGCCAAGGATAACCAGGAACTTCGCGATGAAGTGCAGAAGACCCTGAACGAGATGAAGGCAGACGGTACGATTGCGAAGATATCGGAGAAGTGGTTCGGCAAGGATATCACGAAATAATTGCTATAGTTAGGAATCGGCATGGATAAGATACTCGATACGGTTCTGCAGATGCTCGAGGGAAGTCAAGTCACCCTCGAGATTTTCTGTGTTACGCTTCTTCTCGCACTGCCGCTTGGCATGCTGGCAGCGCTTGGGCGGCTCAGCGGTATTCGCCCGCTCTCTAGGCTCATCGAGCTGTACATATGGCTCATGCGCGGTACGCCGCTGATGCTGCAGCTTCTCTTTGTCTACTTCGCGCTTCCGATGGTCGGCGTGAGGCTGCCGGATCTTGCGGCGGCGCTCCTAGCTTTTACACTGAACTACGCGGCGTATTTTGCCGAGATCTTCCGCTCGGGGATAGGCGCCGTGCCAAAGGGTCAATATGAGGCGGCACGGACGCTTGGCATGGGCTATGTGCTGACGATGCGGCGCATCACTCTTCCGCAGGTATTTCGCATTGTTCTGCCGCCGATTTCCAATGAGACGATCAACCTCGTCAAGGACACGTCGCTCGTCTACATCCTCGCGATGAATGACCTGCTCCGTGTCGCGCGCACGATTGTTCAGCGTGAGTTTGACATGACGCCGTTCATCTTTGCGGGGATTTTTTACCTCGTGATGACGGCGGCTCTGACTTGGGGATTCAAGAAGCTGGAGGCGCATTATGGCAAATACTGATGAAACGTTTATGCTGCGGATGCACGGCATTCAAAAGGCCTTCGGCGAAAACGAGGTTTTAAAGGGCATTGACCTTTCCGTTCGGCGCGGCGAAGTCCTCGCCATCATCGGCCCTTCCGGCTCGGGCAAGTCGACGCTTCTTCGCTGTATCAATCGCTTGGAGGAAATCGACGCGGGTTCGATTGAGATCGAAGGCGAGTTCCTCGCAGTGACAAATGAGGCAGGTACGGCAGAGTATGCGGATAAGAAGACCTGTCACAGGCTTCTGACGGCCATGGGCATGGTCTTTCAGCAGTTCAACCTCTTTCCGCACATGACGGTCATCGAAAACCTTATTGAGGCACCGGTGCATGTCAAAGGAAGGAAGAAAGAAGAAGTTCTTCCCTACGCAAAAGAGCTTTTGAAAAAGGTCGGACTTATGGGAAAGGAAGATGCATATCCTTCAGCGCTTTCCGGCGGGCAGCAGCAGCGCGTCGCCATTGCGCGGGCGCTGGCGATGAAGCCGGATATCATGCTCTTTGACGAGCCGACATCAGCGCTTGATCCCGAGCTGACGGGCGAGGTATTAAAGACGATGCGGGAGCTGGCTGCAGATCACATGACGATGGTCGTTGTCACGCATGAGATGGGCTTTGCAAGAGAGGCCGCAAGCCATGTCATCTTTATGGAGGGCGGTCACATCGTCGAAGAGGGAGATCCGCATAGCTTTTTCGGCCATCCGCGTGAGTTGCGCACGAAAGAATTTCTGCATAATATGCTATGATATGCAAAAGAACAGGGTGTTTTTTCGCGCATAGAGCTCATATCAGATTTCGTTTATCAAAGGAGAAGCCATGCATTTTACATTTGCACACAATAACATCAACGTCTTTGATCTTAATAAGAGTCTCGAGTTCTATAAAGAAGCGCTTGGACTCAAGGAACATCATCGGATGGAACTGCCGGGTTTTACGCTTGTCTATCTGACGGATGGTGTGACAGACCACCTTCTCGAACTTACATGGCTTGAGGAACGCAAGGAGCCATATAAGCTCGGCGACAATGAGATTCATCTTGCGCTCGTCGTTGATGACTTTGATGCTGCGCTGAAGAAGCATCAGGAAATGGGCTGTGTCTGTTTTGAGAATAGGGAAATGGGCATTTACTTCATCAACGATCCGGACGGCTATTGGACGGAGATTTTGCCGAAGAAGAAGTAAGAGAAGTAGAGATTTTTTAGGAAGTCCCGCTGCATGCGGGATTTTTTCTTGCAATTTTTCTTTGAAAAAGCGATAATAACCTATATCAGTAATTTAATGGAGGGATTCGATGAAGCGCATGCTATACTTCGTCACTTTCTTGTTGCTGCTCATGCTCTTGCCGCATGTCCATGCCTTTGCAGCGGATACCGGTTTTTCAGAGCGGACGAAGGGCTTGGCTCAGGTGACGGCGGTTCGCATTGGTGATGGCAAGGATAAGACACGTATCGTCGTCGATGCGGATAAGAAGGTCACCTTTAAGAAGACAATGCTGTCGAACCCCGACCGCGTCGTTGTCGATATTCCGAATGCATGGCTTTCACCGAAGACTAAGAAAGAGAAAAAAGTCAGTTCGCGCTTCGTCCGCACGGTTCGCATCGCTCAGTTCAATCCGACGACCGTGCGTCTTGTCGTCGAGCCGAAGGTGGGAAAAAATAACTACAAGGTATTCAAACTCGACAGCGGTCCTGTGCCGGGGCGCGTCGTACTCGATTTTGGCGACCTAGGGCCGGATACGACAGGAACGACGATCAAGCTGCCGTCCAAACCGAAACCGACGCCAAAGACGCCTACGAAGACGACACCATCTAAGCCGACGACGCCTAAGCAAACACCTGCAAAGCCGAAACCTGCAGGCTCCAATGACGATATGAAAAAGATCATGAGCTTGAAGGGAAAGTCCATTACGATTGACCCAGGTCACGGCGGCAATGATTCGGGCGCGATCGGTCCGACGGGGGTTATGGAAAAGAGCGTGACGCTCCGCATCGCCAATGAGCTTCGCCGCCTGTTAAAAGCCGAAGGAGCAACCGTTTACATGACGCGCACGACGGATACGGAAGTTTCACCGCGGGGCGCAAATGCGACGGATATCGAAGAGCTACAGGCACGCTGTGATATCGCGAATGTGAATAAGACGGATATCTTTGTTTCCATTCATATGGACAGCTTCTCAAGTCCGGATGCGCATGGTACGACAGGGTACTACTACACAAGGGGCTCGGCGGCCTCGAAGAAGCTTGCTGACCGAATCCGTGCAGGTGTCATCGATCAGCTCGGCACTGAAAGCCGCGGAATACAGAGCGCGAACTTCTACGTCATTAAGCATACGAATATGCCCGCGACCCTTATCGAAACCGCGTTCATCTCGAATCCAAAGGAAGAGGCGCTGCTCTATAGTGAGGACGGCATCAAGCGCGCCGCACAGGGTATTGCAGACGGCATAGCAGATTATTTCGGATAACCCACGGCAGGAAAGGATCGACAGTATGGCGGATAAGGATAAGCAGCAGGAAAAAGAGCAGAACAGTCTTGACAGTATTCTTGCGTCACATATGCAGGAGCGCAAAAAGCATCTCTATAGGCATCGCCTTCCCGCAAAGCGCACGCTGAAAGAGATGCTCGCGTCGCGTACGAAGGTAGAGCTTGACGACCTTCGCTACAATCTGATGGTTGAAGGCGTTAGCAAGCGCAAGAAGGCAGAGCTCATCGACGTTCTCGTGCCGGCAGTGGAAGCCTTTGCAAAAAAGTGGTTTCCCACTGTGCTGGACGAGCAATTCGCCTTTTTTATGCACCTGGCAGAAAAAGAGGATGCGCTCTCCCTCGAAGTTCGCGATGACGACGTGCATCTTGACTATCTGCATGCCATCGGGCTTATCGGCTGCGGTGTGAAGGAAGATAAGCTTGCTTGGTATATGCCGGAGGAAGTTCTTGCCGTATGGAAGAGCATCAACAGCGGAGCATACCGCTCTCTGGTTGAACTCAACACCGAAGCCGCGCGCCTTGCGGCAGGTATCCTATACTATTATGGCTATCTCGATTATGAAACACTCTTTGAGAGGGTCATGAACTATCTGGAAGAAGCGCAGCGTGAACAATTTACCGTGCGCGATTTCGTCGGTGTCCTTTTAAATGCAGCGAGTTGGGAGACGGTCATCGTTCCCGTGCACGACGGCATGAAATACTATACGGTGGTAGATGAAGAGGTTCTTGATCATGAGCGCCGCAAGCGCGAAGACCTTGTCTATGCACCGATTACCTACAGCGAGGCATACGATGCGGGCGATCCGAACTTCATCCTTGCGACAAAAGCCTATAAGGATCTTGCGCAGTACCTTGTCCGCACATGCGGAAAGAGCGTCATGGAAGCAGCATTCATCGTCGGTGAAGTCGGAAATATCTTTCAGAATGATGACAAGCTCAAACATGTCACCGATTACCTTGGTGACATCGGCGTCATGACTGAAAAAAATGCCGAGCTCTTAAAGCAGCTGATTCTTTCCTACCATGCGTCCATTCCACTTTGGCGCTTGAAAGGACATACGCTGAAATCCTTGAGGCAGAAAGAGGGCGCGGCTGGCAGTCTCGTCCCCTTTCCGAACTGGGAGCACCGAAAGCATAAGAAAATTGGACGCAACGATCCCTGTCCCTGCGGAAGCGGCAAGAAGTACAAGCACTGTTGCTTAAATAAAGAGGATGGGCATAGGAGGTGAGCGTTGGCTGAAGTTATATAATGTCGGATTTTGGATAAAGAAACAAGGAGATTCAAATGAAGCAAACAAGAATAGCAGCAAGGTGGATCGCTCTTTGGGGGATTTTCCTCGTACTCACACTCTTTCTCTTGCCGCAGGCATCGGCAGAAAGCAACTATTATTGGCTCTCCTCAAATGATAAGTACAGTAAATTCTACGATTCGACATCGGTCACTATCACGCATGACACGGCGGTGAACCATGGCCGCATCGCGACCGAAATCACGGCTTGGACAAAGACGAGCTACAGCTATGAGGGCGCAAAAGAGACAATTGCCGCCTACAGCGACGACGGCATGCAGTCGCTCATTCCCGACCCGGCGAAACTTTCCTACAGCCTTGCACTGGTCACCATCAATCCGCAGAATCGTGAACTTCGCTATGATAAGGAGCGTTTTTACGATGCGAAGGGCAACCTTCTCTGGGAAAAGACGACGCCTGGCCCCATCAAGGAAATTACCTCGCAGGAATTTGATGAAACCTTTTACGACGCCATTGTCGATCATGTCTTTGGCGCCGGTGAAATGGAACGTGCCAAGGCAAACGACCGCTGGCTGACACTTTACGAGGACGTGAACCTCGACGGTGTCCGTACGCATGCACAGGAGGACACGACCACCATCCGCATGAAGGGGCATCAGCTTATTGGCTGGCAGTGGATCACGACGAAGGACAGAGATGGAAATCTGCTCGACATCAAATTTCAAAAGACGGCTGTCAACCTCGTCGAGGGTACGCAGCGCATCGTCAGTGCAAAGTATTGGGCGCAGGGTGATCAGGGCTTCAAAGATGCGACGAACAACCTCGATAGTCAGTATTATATGATCGCACCGCGTAGCCTCGAAGCCAAAGGGCTTTCCGTACTTCGCGACTATGCGCGCACGCATGATACATGGGTGCACCGCTATAGCATTGAGGAATAAATACGATGTCACTACAGGACACGCCACATGCCATGCGGCTTCATATCGGGCTGTTCGGCAGGCGAAACAGCGGCAAATCCTCGCTTTTAAATGCCCTGACAGGGCAGAGTGTCGCGGCCGTCTCTTCGGTGCCCGGCACGACGACCGACCCTGTCTATAAGGCGATGGAGCTTCCGAACATTGGTCCCGTCGTCTTTATCGACACGGCGGGCTTTGACGATGAGGGGCGTTTAGGTGCGCTTCGCGTTGAAAAGACGGCAGAAGTGGAAAAAGCGGTTGATATCGCACTTCTTCTCTTTTCCGATACGAATAGCAAAGAAGAGTGCGCGCGCTGTGAAGCTCTGAAGAAAAAAGGCATTCCCGTTCTTCCTGTTCTCAGCCGTATTGATGAGCGGGAGAATGCAGCCGCGCTTGCCAAACGCATAGAAGCAGCGACAGGCATGCGTCTCTATTCAGTCAGTGCAAAGACAGGACAAGGCATCGATGTGCTGCGCACTGCCATCGCCCATGCACTTCCCGAGGATTTTGGCGCACGCCGCATCACGGCGGGGGTCTGTGAAAGCGGTTCGACCGTTCTTCTCGTCATGCCGCAGGATATCCAGGCGCCAAAGGGGCGGCTGATTCTTCCGCAGGTTCAGACACTGCGCGAGCTTCTCGACAGAAAATGCCTCGTCTACAGCTGTACGACCGATAAACTTCCGCAGATGCTGGCGAGTCTAGCTGCACCGCCCCATCTCATCATTACGGATTCGCAGGTTTTTCGTGAAGTTCATAAGCTCACGCCTGCGGGCACGCGCCTTACCTCTTTTTCCATTCTCTTTTCTGCCTATAAAGGCGACGTGGACTACTTTAAAAAGGGAGCAGAAGCGCTTGTAAAACTTCCAGCACATGCACATATTCTCATCGCAGAAGCCTGTACACATAAGCCGCTTCATGAAGATATCGGCAGAGTTAAGCTGCCAAGGCTGTTGAGAAAGAGACTGGGCGCGTCGCTGCATATCGACATCACAGCGGGCAAGGACTTTCCAAAAGACCTCACCCCCTATGACCTCATTATTCACTGTGGTTCTTGTATGTTCAACCGCGCCTACGTCCTTTCCCGCGTTGAAGAAGCAAAGGCAGCCAAAAAATCTATGACAAATTACGGCATGGCAATCGCCGCACTGCTTGGGATATTGGATGACGTTGAGATTCCGACCAACTGAGCGATGGCAGAAATAGCCTATAGATAAAAGAACGTCCGTGTTTTAGCATGGACGTTCTTCTGTCTTTATGATATATTGTAAACTATTATAAAATATAAAGTTGACGTAATATGCTCACGATTTTATAATAGTTGTGCTGTTATTGTAAAAATTTTTTGTGAGGTGGGCATATGATCTTCAGTTTAAAGATGCGGGCATCAGAAAATGGACGGCATATCTCAGGTGCTGAGCGGATACTGGATGAACAGGATCTTAAGGCAGCAGTTGCGGCGCTTACAGAACGGGCTCTTGGACATGCTAAGGGAAAACCCGATGAAATTCATTTGAAGATGGAACGTGTTTATGAGGTCATCGAGGAGATTCCAGCGCTTCCCGTTTCGACAGTCGAAGTGAAGACGCCGAACGAGGGTCT
>CAUVCH010000025.1:0-9161 GCA_963550265.1 uncultured Mitsuokella sp.
AAGGCATTATGATTATGTATCGACTCAAAGTTCTCACAGATGACAGAAAAGTGAGCAATTCCCTTGAGCTTTCGAAGGGTAAGGACGATATCACGCAGGATATCTTCGACAAACTTCGGATTCTCATATGCCTTTTCTGTAACAAATTTTTCATCCGCACGCTTCAGGAGCGGATAGATGGGGGAGGAACCCTCCTGCTCGATACATGCTGCGAGATCTTCGATAAAGATACAGGGAAAGCCTTCCTTATACCGAACGCATACACGTGCAATCGAACGTTGGTTATGGGCACCGTAATCGGAAATCTCCTTACTGCATGGACAAAGTGAAGTAAAGGGAACGTCGACGCCGAGCTCAAAGGTCATCCTTTTTCCACGCACCTTCGTGCCGCGAAAGACACAATTGAGGTCAAGGAGAGCTTCTCTTCCCGTTACAGGAGCTTCTTTTCGAATAAAATATTTAAAAGCGAGCTCGACTTCTGCCGACTGTGCATCGAGACGCATCAAAGCATCGCTGAGCATGGCTTCCATTTCAGGCTCTGCCAAAGGCTTTCTGCTCCAAGGCATGAGAATTTCGATAAAGCGGCTCATATGCGTTCCCTTAAACTGCATGGGGAGTGAAACAGTAAAACGGATCTTTGCCAGAACCTGCTGAAAGCCCCCGTCCTTCACCTTGATGAGGAAGGGCAGGTGTACATCGTTGATGCCGACGCGCTGTATCGCAATGCCACGGCTATCCATCGTACTTTGGACATCCTTCATACAACAGGTCTCTCCTCGTAAGCAATAGGATCTTTGACACCTGCTTCGGCAAACCCCTGCAGGCGAAGCTTACAGCTGTCGCAGACACCGCATGCCTTTTCACCGCCTTTGTAACAACTGTGCGTAAGCGCAAGCGGTGCTTTTAATTTCGTCGCAAGAAGGACAATCTCCTTCTTAGAAAGATCTTGAAGCGGTGTTTCCACTACAATCTTCTTTCCTGCGACTGCCGTCGCCGCGGTTGCATAGTCTGCCATTGCCTGAAACTTCTCGATAAACGCTGCACGGCAATCTGGATAGCCCGAGTAGTCGACCGAGTTCACACCGATATAAATATGGTTTGCGCCAAGGACTTCTGCGTAACCAAGCGCATACGATAGGAAGGTCAGATTACGCGCAGGAACGTAGGTATCCGGTACATCTTCACGCGCCGTATTACCATCGGGCACGTCTATATGCTCATCAGTAAGTGCTGAACCGCCGATGGCATCCATGTTCGTCTCGATGATGAGATGCTTCTTGACACCGTAATGTGCGGCAATCTTTTTCGCGCCTTCGAGCTCTATGCTGTGGCGCTGATGATAATTAAAACTGATCGGATAGAGCTCATACCCTGCCTCCGCTGCCACAGCCATGCAAGTGCAGCTATCGAGCCCGCCAGACAAAAGGACAACCGCTTTTTCCATTTGAATACCTCTATGTAAGTGACCGATAATGGACGAGATTTAAAATACAAGATGCTTTTAGTATGCTTTTATCCCCGTATCGAATCGATTGCCGCTTGTATATCATCGGCGCCGTAGACGGCAGAGCCTGCGACAAGGATATTTGCGCCTGCTTCCCGCACCAGTTCCGACGTCTTCGCATTGATGCCGCCATCAACTTCGATATCACATTCGTACCCCATATCCTCAATGGTATGATAGAGCATGTGCACTTTGTCAAGCTGCGAGTCGATGAAGCGCTGCCCGCCAAATCCTGGACTCACTGTCATGACGAGCACCATATCAACATCGCCCAAGACTTCCTCGATCATTGCAAGGCTCGTTCCTGGATTCACAGCGATACCTGCACGGACGCCGCGGGACTTAATTTGCTGAATAACGCGATGCGCATGACGTGTTGCTTCCACGTGGAATGTGACGATATCAGCACCGGCATCGACAAAAGCATCGATCTGTGTCTCGGGATGCTCGATCATGAGATGCACGTCAAAATCGAGATTCGTCGTATTCCGGAGACTCTTGACAACAGGCGAACCGATGGTGATATTGGGTACGAAACTCCCGTCCATGACATCGATATGAACCATATCAGCGCCTGCGGATTGAATGGTTTGGATTTCTTCCGCAAGATGCGAAAAATCCGAGGATAAGATGGATGGTGCTACTTTGATCATCGGTATTCCCTCTTTCGTTGTTTCTTTTTCCATACGTTGATTTCAGCAAGCATCTCAAGGTATGCACTATAGCGCTCTAAAAGTATCTTTCCGTCTTCGACTGCCATCTTTACCGCACAGTTTGGCTCATGCGTATGGCTGCACGGCTGAAAGCGGCACTTGCCAAGGTAAGAATGGAACTCGGGAAAGAGCTCTGGCAATGTATCCGCATGTATATCCTTTATATCGACAACACTAAAACCTGGCGTATCGACGACCCAGCCCGTTCCAAAAGGAATGAGCTCTGCTGCACGTGTCGTATGTCTGCCGCGCTTTATCTTCTCGCTGACGTTGCCCGTCTTTCGCTCGAGCTTCGGAATCATTGCATTCATCAATGAGGATTTTCCAGCACCCGACGGTCCTGCAAAGACCGTCATCTCCCTTTCAAGCCTTGTCTTTAATACGCCAATGCCTTTACCCGTCGCAGCTGAAACCGCAAGGATATCGTATCCGATGGTTTCATAAGGCGCAAGACTCTCTGCCGTCGCTGTCGTGAGATCAGATTTATTGATGGCTATAAGGATTTTAGGAATCTTCGAAGACTCGGCTAAAATAAGAAAGCGATTTAAGAGCACTTTGCTTAAATCAGGAGCTGCCGCAGCAAAGGTCAAAATGACCTGTGTGATATTTGCAATCATCGGCCGTTTGAGAAATCTTGTGCGAGGCAGGCGTCTTTCTATGACACCTTTTCTGCTGCCAAGCAAGGAAATGCTGACACGGTCACCGATTACAATTTCCCGTTCACGGCGAAAGCGCTTGCTGTTACCGCGCAATTTACACTCGACAATGGCATCTTCCTCTTCCAACTTCACATAAAAGAAGCTGTTCTGCGCCTTATGAACAATGCCTTCACCTATTTGCGCAGCATTTATCACTTTGTTTTCCCTTTATTATTTCCCTGAGACGGTGCAGTCCCATCGCCCGTCGTCTCGTGCGTATCCTTCGGTGCAGTCTTTTCCTTACTCTTTTCCGGCTGTTCTGACACAACGAGGCTGACAGAACTTCCTTCCTCCGCTTCTCCCGCGGCTGGTGACTGACTGATGACAGTGCCCGCACGCTCTGGACTTTCTTTCTTCGTCACAGAACCGATTTTGAACCCCCTTGTGCGCAAGGTAGATTCTGCCCCTTCCAAAGAATCACCAACGACGTTTGGTACCATGAGGCTCTTTGTCTCTTTGCCCTTACTGACTGTAATATCGACCGTATCGCCGCGGTGAAGTTTCGCACCGCTTCTAGGATCCTGCGATATAACAGTTCCCTCTTCCTTGTCCGAATACTTTTCATAAATGGTGCCAATCTTCAGCCCCATCTTCTGCACCTTCGCTACTGCATCGGATTTTGACAGACCGACGAGATCCGGCATTTCTAGGTCTTCTCCGCCTTTGCTGACCTTGATGGTGACGAGGCGATCTTCCTTCACCTTTGCACCTGCTGCTGGATTTTGGCTGACCACCTGCCCTGCAGGGGTATCGGTGTCAAACACCTCTACGACATCGACGCGAAGCTTCTGATCTTCGAGAATCTGTCGTGCAAGTGCCAGCGGTTTTCCCGTAACATTTGGGACGACGACTTCATTCGAGCTCCAAAACTTTCCATAACTCATAAAGGCGCCGACGCAAAAGCCCATGATGAGGACGGCAATGAGACCAATGATGAACTTTTTCGACTTATATGCCGGACGCTCTTCCTCCTCATACGCTCCATGCGGCACCGTATGGGATGCTATAGGCTGGTTCGTGATGCGCGGAAGTACCTGCGTTGCCTCTGCATCCGGGGCATTTGCCACGCCTTCATTTCCTACCGCCCCCTTTATCAGCAATTCCTGCGCACGGCGAATTTCCTGTATGAGGTTTTCGCCGGAAGGGCGCATGTCGGGCTCTTTGCTCATCGCACGCTCGACGAGTATCGCCGTAGCCAGCGAAATCGAAGGATTCAGTTCCCGTACGGATCTCGGCTTCTCCTGAAGATGCTTCATCGCAATGCTGACCGGCGTCTCGCCGTTAAAAGGAAGTTTTCCTGTCAGCATCTCATAGAGAACAACGCCGAGAGAATAGACATCGGAACGCGGCGTAATCATCGTGCCCCTGGCTTGCTCCGGGGAAATATAGTGTACAGAGCCCACGATATTGCCGCTGTACGTCATCGTTGATTCTGTCACGGCACGCGCGATGCCGAAGTCAGCGACCTTAATATGTCCGCCCGGCATCATAAGGATATTGTGCGGCTTAATATCACAATGAACCAGATTGTTTGCATGTGCGCTTGCCAGTGCTTCTGCGATCTCTCGCGCAATGTTGAGCGCTTCTGCTTCTGAAAGATGTCCTTCTGCGCGGATACGATCTTTTAACGTCGTCCCCGGTACATATTCCATGACGATGTAATGCGCATCATCCGCGACGCCGACATCGTATATATTGACAATATTTGGGTGACTGAGCCGTGCTGCTGCCTGCGCTTCTTTCTGGAATCTCTTGATAAATTCCGTATCGCTTCGAAATTGATCATGCAGTATCTTCACGGCGACGGAACGCTTCAGAAGCATATCCGTGGCCTTGTAGACATCTGCCATGCCTCCACTGCCTATGAGTTCTTCCAACTTGTAACGCTGGTCGAGCACACGTTCATTCATCTCATTTCCTCCCATCACCGTGCTTATACACTATCCGTTTAAATCTCTATGCAAAAGACTCCTGCTTCTTACCTCAATGAGCGTCGCTTTCCAGCATCGTCTGTATGATATGTCTCGCGATGGGGGCGGCATATCTGCCGCCGCTTCCCGCGTTTTCAACGACGATGGCAAAGACAATTTTTTGCTTTTTGAGCTGCGCCGAGCCTATGAACCAAGCATGGTCTGTGCCGTGTCCTGTTTCTGCCGTACCGGTCTTGCCTGTCACGCGAATTCCCTTGACAGATGCCGCACGCCCCGTGCCCTTTTGAACGGCTTCCTCCATGTAGCTATCGATCGTCGCTGCTATGTCCGGGGTAGTTGCTGTCTTCCAGACCTCTGGCGTCGTCTTGCTGAGAACCGTCCCGCTTTGCGAGAGGACTTCCTGTACAAGGTACGGCTTCATAATCTTGCCGCCATTAGCATATGCATCAGCAAGGAGCGCCATGTTGAGCGGCGTCACCAGAAGAGTGCCCTGTCCAATCGATGCCTGCGCCTGATCGCCCTTTGTCAGATGACCGAAGTCCGGCAAATGTGCAGGCTCCATAGAGATGTCGCTACCAAACCCTTCAGAAAAGCCAAAGCGCTTATACGTGCGCGCGAGCCGATCATCACCAAGACGCATGCCGAGTGTACCAAAGGTAATATTGCAGGACTCAACAAGTGCTTGACGGAGATTCACACGTCCGTGAGCCTCATTATTGTACTCTCTGATGGTAAAACCATTGCCGACATCAAGGACGCCCGTACAATTGATGATCTCGCGTTCCGTGGCAACGCCCTCTGTAAGTGCCGCATCTGCAATCATCGGTTTGATCGTCGAGCCCGGCGGGTACATCCCTTGCACCGCACGATTTAAGAGTGCGCCATCCACCTGCTTGCTGAGGGACGTCCACGTTGCTTCAATGTTATTCGGATCGTAGGAGGGCGTGCTCGCCATGGCTAAAATCGCGCCGGTATGTGCGTCCATGACAACGACGGCACCACGTGAGCCGCCCAGCCCTTCGTACGCCGCCTGCTGAATACGTGCATCCACGGTCAATTGGACGTCATTGCCGCGATCGGACTGCAGGAGCTGTGCGACGGGACCCATACGCCCCATATCTTCTGTTAAACCGAGAAGTGCGCGGTTTTCGTGTCCCTCAATGCCTGCACTGCCGATTTCAGATCCACTGTATCCAGTAACCGCTGCCATGACTTCCCCCATCGCATAGCTTCGGGTACCATCCGACTTTGTCTCCACTAGGATATTGCCGTTTCGATCCAGGATTGAACCGCGTATGATGTCAGAGCGCGCTGCTGCTTCCCGTGGATTCATCGGATTTTGTGCAAGATCGTCCGCTTCATAGCTTGACAGATAGATAAGGTAGCAGCCGAGTGCCATGAAGACGAGGAGTGCAAAAAGGGCGACGCGAAGAACCTGCTTTTTTAATTTTGCGTCAGCCATCGGCATCCCTCCTCGTATAGGATATAATTGTCCCTAAGATGAAGAAGCTGGCCAGCATCGAACTGCCGCCATAACTGATGAACGGCAGGGTGATACCTGTCAGCGGGATGAACTTCGTGACACCCGCAATGATGATAAACGCCTGCATAAAGAGCAGAATACTGGAACCTGCAACCACGAGCAGATCCTTTTCCATGCGGCAGGAAAGTGCAACCATGGTGCCGCGCCAAAAGAGGCAGATATATATGACCATCAGCATGAGCGTTGCGATAAGCCCTAGCTCTTCAGCAACAGCGGAAAAGATAAAATCCGTATGTACCTCGGGGATGAAGCCCGGATGACCAAAGCCAAAACCCGCACCCCAAATCCCGCCTGTTCCAATGGAAAAAAGCGACTGCACAATCTGATACGCCATGCCATTTGGATCCTGCCATGGATTCAGCCATATGTCAAAGCGCACGCGCACATGGTTAAACAGTTTATAGCTGACGATGGATGCCGCTGTCACAAAGATAAGCGACAAAAAAACATACGATTTATTCCCCGTCGCCATAAATGTCATCGTCGTCGCGATGCCAAAGAACAGTAGCGCAGAGCCAAGATCGCGCGCCACGACAAACATCAGAACGGCAATGCCCCAAATGACGATAAGCGGCGCGATAAAACGCACAGGCGGGAGTTTTAAAAAGAGGAGCTGCCGTGCCGGAAGCGAGAGCACGCGCCGATGATCCGAAAGGAAGGCAGCGAGGAAGAAAACGATGAGTATCTTTCCAAATTCTGAGGGCTGCACCGAGATGGGACCAAAGACAATCCAGTTCCTGCTGCCGCCGATCTCCGTACCAATGATAAGCGGAAGAATGAGCAGCACAATGCAGGAAAGCCCCAGGATATACGGATACGCCAAGATGCGCCGGATCACCTGAGAAAAGCGAATGACAAGGATCATCAGAAGCATGGCGAGAAGCAGCCATCGCAGCTGTACGATGAGAAGCGATGGTTTCAGCCGTGCAATCTCGATAATCCCCAGACTCGAAAGCATCAACGCCATGGGAAAGAGCATGATGTCAAGCTTTCTTCGTATCAGTATTGCCTGCACAAGGATGGAAAATAAAATGACAGCCGCAAGCCATGGAAGATATGAAAGTCCTAGAAGCATCGCGGGGGAAATCGTCCCGATGACAGGATGTGCCTTAAGATAGAGGACACCCAGCCCCGAGATGAGAAGTCCGATAGGTGCGAGAAGCAAGCTCCGTGTGCTCATGGGGCGTACTCCACGACGATTGCCGTCACATTGTCCTTGCCGCCGGCCTCCACTGCTTTCTTCACAAGGCTTTCTGCCTTATCCTCTTCACTTCCGGATAGTACCAATTGAATCCCTTCGTCTCTCACCATATTCATAAGACCGTCACTGGCTAAAAGCAGGACATCGCCCGCCTCAAGCGTAAAACTACCGGTATCGACCTCGATAGTCTCTTCGGTTCCGACGGCACGCAAAAGTACATTTTTCTGTGGATGACTGCGTGCCTCTTCTTCCGTAATCTCGCCTTCTTCGACAAGCTTTTCTACATAGGAATGATCGTGCGTCACTTGGCTGAAGTTCCCATCGCGCAGGATGTAGAAACGACTGTCGCCAACATGTGCATAAGACAGTGCGCCCCCCTCAGCTATGGAAAACAGGGTTGCCGTCGTCCCCATGCCTTGATATGCTGGGATATTTTCCGCACGCGCAAGGATCTTTTCATTGGCATCCTCGATTGCCGCGCGAAGTTCCTGCTCACCGGGCGCCCTCTCACTTCCCCTTAATCTTTCATGTACCGTTCGTATGAGAAGCCGACTTGCCACTTCCCCCGCTGCATGACCGCCCATGCCATCAGCTACGACGAAGATCCCCGGTGGAAAGGCGGCTAAACTGTCCTCGTTGCTCGACCGCACGCGTCCGACATCCGTCGCCATTGATATTCTGCTCCTGCCAATGACAGGAATAGAAAACGAAGGGCTGTCCAATGCTGCCGTGCAATTTTCCGAATTACACATAGAACTCACCTCTCAAACTGAAGGGTGACCATTCCAACACGAATGAGGTCGCCTACGCGAAGATAGGCGCGCCCTGTAAGAAGATTTCCATTGACGTATGTATGGTTTCTGCTGCCAAGATCTTCTACAACGAACTGGCTGCCGTGCTTATAGATAGTGGTGTGATGATTGGACACATAGCTTTCTGGGATGACGATGTCGTTATCCTGCCCACGCCCGATGGAAATCTCGGTCGAAAAAGGAAACCGCTTTCCAGAAAGCGAGGGTTCTTCCGTCTCCGCAACGATAAGAAACGCTTCTTTTGGCAGAGGTTCCTTCTGTGATTCACGCATTTTTCGTGTGTAGTCACGAAAGACATTCTGCACAACGCGTCCACAAAACCAAACGAGCCAGAAAAGGACGCCGTATTCCAGCACGATACGCAATATCTTAAAGAATAATGCTGTGGCAGGCAATCAGATCACCTCATATCGGAAAACGGTCTCGCCCGTCCGGATTCGATCCCCCGGCTGCAGCATGGCTTTACGGACACGTTTCCCGTTCACAAAAGTCCCATTTGTACTCCCCGCATCATGAATGACATGGCGGTGATCTTCGTAGTCAATATAGGCATGGCAACGCGAAGCATTCGTATCAGTCAATATGAAATCATTCGTTTCCTGCCTGCCGATGCTCGTATGTCCTTCTCCAATCTCAAGCGTCATATCGGTGTCGACACCTTCGACAACTTCGAGTACCGCAAGTTTGCGCTCTGACTCTGTACTTGTCCTATCCAGCGTAAGTTCGCGGAAGATATGCGTTCGTTCGATAACAAGCGTA
>CAUVCH010000026.1:0-9141 GCA_963550265.1 uncultured Mitsuokella sp.
GCCAAGTACTTGAAACGTCTTTACAGTCAAACATCCTATCGATATAATGAAAGATTAATGATTTTAAAAAGGAGCGACTTCATGCGATACTAAAAACTCATCCGAAAGACACATGCAAAAAAACTGCTTGCAGCCATCGCTGCAGCGACTGCACTCACAGCACTTGCGCCGAGCTGCCTTGCCGCGGAAAAGACCGCGGTTCCCGTTGCCGAGCGCACGATTCCCGCACGCCCAAACTTTCCCGCGGCACTTC
Organism: uncultured Mitsuokella sp.; assembly: GCA_963550265.1. Lineage (GTDB taxonomy): Bacteria > Bacillota > Negativicutes > Selenomonadales > Selenomonadaceae > AWVT01. Next base: position 254 of record CAUVCH010000026.1, read on the forward strand.
CGGGGCGCGTGAACGAAATGGCTATTAAAAACGTCAACTTCCGCCTTGCACCCGCCTATCACGAGCCCTTCCAACCGGCAGCCTCCCCCACGACCACAATTCTGGGACGCGCCGAAGCGACAGAAGCGCAGATGGCTGCTTACCTTCTGAAGCAGAATCCTCAGCCGAAGATCACCTGCAGCGTCAAGGATCTCGTCCATTATTACTACACCGAAGGCGAGCGTGAAGGTATTCGCGGGGATATCGCACTTGCACAGGCAATGAAAGAAACCGGGTTCTTTGCCTACGGTGGCGATGTCTCACCCACGCAGAACAACTACTGCGGCCTCGGCGCTACAGGCAGTCACTAAAAGGGCGCAAGCTTTCCGAGTGCGGAAATCGGTGTCCGCGCCCATATCCAGCATCTAAAAGCCTATGCATCTGCCGAACGGCCGAAAGCTGCCATCGTCGACCCGCGCTATGAACTTGTCCGCAAGTACCGCCCCGACGTCTTCGGTCACATTCCCCAGTGGACAAAGCTGAACGGCGTTTGGGCGGTTCCCGGCACGCGCTACGGCGAAGACATCCTCCGTCTCTGGCAAAATGCGATGGCACCGACGGGAAGCGATGCCTCCATGCGCTTTGCGGAAAAGAAACTTGCCAACCACCCGAACGATGCGCGCAGCTACGTCTACCGCGGCGCCGTTTACTATGCGCGCGGCGAGTATAAAAAGGCGACCGGTGATTTTGAAAAGGCACTCAAGCTCGACAAGCACATACCGGAAGCCATCTACGACATTGCATTAACACAGGAAGCGCAGGGCGATGCCGCCGCTGCGCGAAAGACCTATGAAAGGCTGTTTAGAGAAAGCAAGAGCCTATCGGAGGCCTACTACAACGCAGGGCTCCTCGAGCACGCCGCAAAGAAAGACGCCAAGGCACGAGAGTACTTCTCCGCTGCCCTTCGCCTCGTCCCGCAGCACGCCAATGCGATGAATGCCATGGCCGTCGTCTACATCGGTGAGAAAAAGTATGCCGATGCCTGGCGCTCTCTGCAGGAAGCTGCCAGGATCAACTCTGCGAACTGGAACGTACTCGCCAACCAATTTATCTTTGAAGCCTGCCTGACACAGGTAGGTTCCAACAAAAATAACCGCTGAAAATAGAAAAACGACATGAGAAAAGGCATTACGGATATACACCTACCTATCCGTAATGCCTTTTTTACGCAATGGTGCACAACGCCACTGGTGTTTGAACGGTCACACTCGCACGGCTATCTGAGCTTAGAAATTATTGAAACGCTTTGAAACTCCTCTTGCTTGATACTATTCGGTTCTTGCAGCTGCGTTTGGTTTCCATCGAGGATTTCTATCATACATCTGTTTCGGTCTGAGCTCCGCTTTCCGATGGCAAGCAGAACTCTTTTCTGAACCCTTTTACCCTTGCGTTTCCTTCCTGCTCATTACCTCTTTCAACGCTTTCCCGAGCGGATAAAGAGGTCGACCACGTCATGGCCTGCAACTGTCGTTCAGCTCATTTACTCGCTGTCCATACCTTTCGTTGCACTCTACGTCCATTCCCTGCGCCTCTGCCTGTTAAAATTAGATTCTATCGAGCATTTGAAATTATCTGTCTTATTGCTGCCTGAACTCCCTACGACTAAAGTCGCGAGTATACAGCGCACTTTCATCAAACACCATCGTAGAACCTCAATAAATCAAGCTCTTTCGGTATCTTCTCTTACAGAGCACTTTCCCGAACTTTGCTGTATGAGGCGGCACTTCCTCGAATGCGCTTCGGAAGATGCTATTTCGTGCATCCATTGCTGTCAGAACAAAACATGTCCATCGTGTTTCGGAAAGCTCTCTATTTCCCTTGGAAAAGTTTCGCATGAGCCTTTTTCCTCAACGCTTGCCTTTATTATAAAACTATTGAAAATATTTGTCAAGCATTTTACATTATTCTTTCCTAAAATATTTATTATTATCGTAAAATATAACTATTCTATATAGAATAATAAATATTTATTGCTTTACAAAATAATCAAAAATTTCTATATAAATAGGATACCCTTACGGGCGCCTAATTCGCATTTGATTTTCTAGCAGCACATCGACATTCTGTATACTCAAGAGTCCTCGTACACACGTACGCGAAGTGTCAGCCCTCGTTCTTCACAGATGGCACGACACTTTCTAATTTCTTCCGAATCCTCCACATGATCCACCACCGTCAAAACCACATGCGGCACATATGGTTTGCAGTGCTGTGCAAAGGTCAGCATCGCCTCATACGACTTTTGCCCATACCTTGCCCGTGTAAGCTCGAAATACCGCTCTGCATTCGACGCATTTAAACTGATCGAAACCGTGTCGAGAATTCCCTTGAACTCTGCCGCGAATTCTCTTCCATTGGCAAGTTCTCCCAACCCGTTCGTATTCACCCGCGTCTGGATTTGAGGGTGCTTCGCCTTTACATAGCGCAGCAGCTCTAACAGCGCATCAAGGCGCATCGTCGGCTCGCCGAACCCACAGAAGACGACTTCCCCTGCGTAATCCCACGGCACGCCGTCGAGTTTTGCCTTTACTTCATCGACGCTTGGCTCCTCTTTCAGCCAGAGAGACGACTCCTCGCGCATCTCCTTCATCGTGCGCAGGCAAAATGTACACGCGCAGTTACATTGATTTGTGATATTCACATAGATGCCGCGCTTCCCTGTAGGCATTTTGCGCAGCGATTCATCAAGCGGCAGATACCTGCCGCCTTCGTGTGTTGCATAAACAATCATGACTTTGCCAGCTCTCCAAGGTACTCCTCAAAAGGAAGTCCGTAATTCCACGGAAGCTCAAGTGCCTCCGCATATCGAATACACTTTGTGATAAAATCTGCCGCAAGGCGCACGGCATCGGTAAGCGGCATCCCCTGCACGCTCGCCGCCATAACAACGGCAGCGAAGGCATCGCCGCTGCCCGAGCGCTCGCCGCCGATTCTAGGCGCAAGTACCATCTCGCACGTTCCGCCTTCATAAATGAAATTTCCGACGCTTTCCCCACAGTTCAGCCCTGTGATGACGACCGCACGCGGCCCTTCCGCCTCCAGCTTTTTCGCCATATCGATGAGCCGCTCTTCGCTCACCGCTTTGCCTTCCGGGTACGCCTCATCGAGCAGCAGGCACGCTTCTGTCAGATTCGGCGTCACGATGTCTGCCACCTTTAAGAGGTGCTTCATCTTCCAGCACATCACGTCTGTATACGATGCATACATCTTGCCTGCATCTCCCATCACCGGGTCGACGAGAACACAGGTTCCTGCTGCCTTAAAGCGGCGCACAAACGAAAGCACGATTTCGATCTGGTCCTCTGAACCGAGAAATCCCGTCGAAATCCCATCAAAGCACAGTCCGTTCTTCTTCCAGCTGTCAATATAAGGCATCATGCGCGCCGTGTAATCGTCGAGAAAATGATCGGGAAATCCCGTGTGTACCGAGAGGATCGCTGTCGGCAGCGGGCATGCCTGTACTTTCATCGCACTGATCAGCGGCAGCTCCACCGCAATCGAGCAGCGACCAAATCCTGTCAAATCATTGATCAGTGCCACGCGTTTTTGCTGTATCACCGATTATCCACCTTATCCATTGCGTAAAGGTCATGCATGCGAAACCGATGCTCTGACAATTCCGCCCACTTCGTGCCCTCACGCCCATAATTCACAAAGGGATCGATCGAGATGCCGCCGCGCGGCAGAAACTTTCCCCAGACCTCAATATACTTCGGCTGCATCAGCGCCACAAGATCTGACAGAATCACGTTCACCACATCTTCATGAAAGTCGCCGTGGCTGCGAAAGCTGACGAGGTAGAGTTTCAGCGACTTGCTCTCAACCATGCGCATATCCGGCACATACGAGATATAGATCGTCGCATAATCCGGCTGACCCGTAATCGGACAGAGCGCCGTGAACTCCGGACAGTTGAACTTCACCCAATAATCGCGCTCCTGGTGGCGGTTCTCAAAGGTCTCCAAAATCTCCGGACAGTAATCATAAGAATACTCTACATTCTTATTGCCCAAGAGCGTTACCTCGCCTGCCCTACACGCTTCCTTCATCAAACGCCTCCCCCTCTTTCTGCGTCCCATAGATACGATATGTTTAAAAAGCTTCCTGAGCGATACACGCCGCTTTCCAAAATATCTGACCTATATCATAGACGATTCCCCCGCTTTCTTCAAGAAGATTTTCCTGTATACATTGAAAGCCCTCTGAGAAAATCGCAGCTTTCTCAGAGGGCTTGATTCTTTCCTTACCGGTCGGTCGCAATCCTATACAGCATCAATGGTTGAAGATATTTTTCAGCGCCTGCTTGTTGACATCGCGGTTGAGCTGTGCGAGATACGTCGTGAGCTTGATCTCTTTCGGGCAGGCCTCGACGCAGTTCTGGCTGTTGCCGCAGCTCGTAATGCCGCCCTTTTCCATCAATGCGTTCAGGCGCACTTCCTTGTTGTAGGCGCCGAGCGGATTGATGTTGAAAAGATATGCCTGAACCGTCGGAGCAGGACCGATGAAGTCGGACTGCGGGCCGACGTTCGGACAGGCTTCGAGGCAGCAGCCGCAGGTCATGCAGTGACTGATCTCGTATGCCGTCTCTGCCGTGTGCGGGTTCTGGCGCGGTGCGTCCGGCGCTTCCCAGCTGCCGTCCACATCGATCCAGCCATGAATGCGCTTGAGGCTTTCGAACATGACGGAGCGGTCGATCAAAAGGTCACGAATGACGGGGAACGTGCGCGCCGGCTGCAGGCGGATCGGCTGTTCGAGTTTATCGATGAGTGAGCAGCATGCCTGACGTGCCTTACCGTTGATAACCATCATGCAAGCGCCGCAAACCTTTTCGAGGCAGTTGCATTCCCAAGTGACCGGCGCGACCTTCTTGCCGTCGACCGTCACTGGATTCTTCTGAATCTCCATCAGCGCCGCAACGACGTTAAGGCCGGGGCGATAATCGACATCGAACTCCTGCGTATACGGCTTTTCATTGGGGCCGTCCTGTCGCTCGATGATGAATCTTACTTTTTTCTGTTCTGCCATTTTTCTTTCTCCCCCTGTCCTTACTCTTTCTTCGCGACTGCATAGTTACGGAGACGCGGCTTGATGAGAGAATGCTCGAACTCGCGGTAGGAGACGACCGGCGCCTCGTTTGCCTTGTCGAAGTTGACAATCGTCGTCCTCATGAATCGCTTGTCGTCACGCTCGAAGAAGACAAGGTCGCCATTCTTGTCGTGTGCACGATGCGTCTCAGGATCAAAAGTCGGCTCGCCGACCTTATCGAGGATGCGCTTCTTAAGATCCGCATCCATGTCCTTCCACTCGTTTTCAAGGACGATCTTTGCATGTGCACCGCGGCTTTCGTCACGGCCGAGTGCGGACTGCGTGACAGCCTGTGCATAGATGATCATATTGCGAAGCTGACGAACGAACATCGCTTCCTGGTTCGCCCAAGAGCCATGGTCGGTAAGACCGATGTTGTCCCAGCGCTTGAGGATATCCTTGAGTTCCTTGACGCACGCGGCAAGACCGGTGTTGTCGCGCTCGATGGAGACATATTTGTACATGATGTCGCCGAGCTCATGATGGAGCTTATGCGCATTTTCAGAACCGTTCATCGCGCGGATTTTGTCGAATTCATCGACACACTCCTTGCGTGCAGCTTCGAGTTCTTCATTCGAAAGCGCCTTGCCGAGCTCGCCGGAACGTGCATAAGCGAGGGCTTCGGGGCCTGCGACAAGGCCGGAATACGTCGCCGAGAGAAGCGAGTTTGCACCGAGGCGGTTTGCACCGTGATACTGGTAGTCGCACTCGCCCGCTGCCATGAGCCCCGGGATGTTCGTGTGATGCTTGCGGTCAACCCAGATGCCGCCCATCGAGTAATGAATGGAGGGGAAGATCTCCATCGGGACCTGGCGCGGATCCTTGCCTACGAAATCATCGTACATCTCAAGGATGCCGCCGAGCTTGCGCTCGAGATAGTCCGCCGGGATGTGCGAGAGATCGAGATAGACGCGGTTCGGATTCTGCATACCGAGTCCCATGTGAACGACGACCTTGTAGATCGCGCGGCTTGCAACGTCACGCGGAACAAGGTTGCCGTATGCCGGATACATGTCTTCGAGGAAGTACCAGCGCTCTTTTTCGCCCGTCTCCGGGTTCTTGCGCCAAACCCAGACACGGCCGCCTTCGCCGCGGCATGCTTCAGACATGAGACGGTTCTTATCGGAGCCCGGAATAGCCGTCGGATGAATTTGAAGGAATTCCGGATTGCCGAGCTCTGCGCCCTGCTGATAGACAGAGGAAACTGCCGAGCCGTTGCAGATTGTGGATGCCGTGCAGCGACCGTAAACCTGACCAGGGCCGCCGGTTGCCAGCATGACGACGTCAGCTGCAAAGGACTTGATCTCGTTGGAGTTCATATTCTGTGCGACAATGCAGCGAACGATGCCGTCTTTATTCTTAATGACGCGGATGAACTCCCAGTATTCGAACTTGCGGAGCTTGCCGTCGCCCTTCGCTTCCCAACGGCGAACCTGCTCGTCAAGCGCGTAGAGGAGCTGCTGCCCCGTCGTGGAGCCTGCGAAAATCGTACGCTTATTCTTCTGACCGCCAAAGTTACGCATATCGAGCGTGCCTTCCGGCGTGCGGGTGAACGGAACGCCCATGCGGTCGAACATCTTGATGATCTTCGGCGCCGTCTCTACCATACCCTTGACGGCGAGCTGATCTGCGAGGAAGTCGCCGCCATAGACCGTATCGTCAAAGTGCTCGTAAACAGAATCGTGCTCGCCCTTCAGATCCATGCAGGCGTTGATACCGCCCTGTGCGCAGAGCGAATGGGAGCGCTTGACCGGGCAGTAAGAGAAGAGGTCGACTTCCGAGCCATCTTCCAAAATCTTAAGCGTTGCCATGAGGCCGGCAAGACCGCCGCCCACAACGATGACTTTTACTGGTTTTTTAGCCATTATATTCTCCTTCTAGTGTATAACCACAACTTACTTCACGAAGTAACTGACCATGAACGCAATCGTGACAAGGCTGAGCAGCAAGCAGAGGAGCATGGAGAGAACACCGATGACCGTCTGAACACGCGGGCCCTTTGCGATGCCCCACGTCATGCAGAAAGTTGTGATGCCGTTGCAGAAGTGGAAGATAGCTGCAATCATTGCAATCGCATAGAGGATGGCAACAATCGGATGACCCGTGAAAAGACTGTGCATGAGCTCATAGGAAATCGGCGTGCCGCCGATCGCTTTCGTGAGGATGCGCAGGTGGAAGACGTGCCAGATAAGGAATGGGATGAGGATCCATGCCGTCCAGCGCTGCAGGGCAAACTGCCAGTTGCGGACATAGCCGTAACGTCCCGGGTTGTTATTTCCCTGAAGTGCAATGTAGATACCGTAAATCGCGTGGAAGAGGAGCGGCACAGCGACGGCGCCGACTTCAAGACCGAGGAAGATCGGACGTGGAATCAGCTCCATCATGGCAAGCGCACCATTTAAGGATTCAGGACCTGCAATGGCGCGCGCATTCGTCAAAATGTGCTCGAGCAGAAATCCGCCGATGCACAGAAGGCCGACTAACGAATGAAGGCGGCGCAGGTAAAAAGTTACATGAAACATTTCATACCTCCTAATTAGTTCCAAGGGGAAAGCCCTTTATATCAATAGCCCTTGAGCGTACGATATTTCTTCTGGTTTTCATCGTAGAGGTTATTGCCCTCGCTGTCAATGACGACAATGCAGGGGAAATCTTCGACCGTCAGGCGAGCAACGGCTTCCGGGCCAAGCTCTGGGTATGCGAGAACTTCGTACTTCTTAACCGACTTTGCGATACGTGCCGCAGCGCCGCCAACAGCTGCAAAATACGTAACACCGTTCTTCTTCATCGACTCGACGACTTCCTTCGAGCGGGAGCCCTTGCCGATCATTCCCTTGATCCCCTGTTCGAGCATCGTCGGCGTATAAGCGTCCATACGACCGGAGGTCGTTGGACCGCAGGAACCGATAGGATCACCTGGCTTTGCCGGTGTCGGACCGAGATAGTAAACCATCTGATTCTGCCAATCGACCGGCAGTTTTTCGCCCTTTGCCAGTGCCTCGCACATGCGCTTGTGTGCTGCGTCGCGCGCAGCGATGATCTCACCCGTGATGAGGACATTGTCGCCGATGTGGAACGTGCGGCTCATCTCTTCCGTAAAAGGTGTATGAATACGTTTTACTTCTGCCATGAATACCTCTCCTTTGATAAAATGGTAAGCTTCCCTCTAAATCAGAGCGTACGGGATGCGTGGCGCATTGCATGGCAGCAGATGGTCACAGCGACAGGAAGACCGGCGATATGCGTCGGGCCCCACTCGATATTGACAGCGAGCGCCGACGTCGTACCGCCGAGCTGCGGTCCAATGCCCGTCTCATTGATAAGTGTGAGGAGTTCTTCTTCCAGCTCCGCATATTCCGGCATGGGGTTGCGCTCGTCGATCGAGCGGGTGAGTGCCTTCTTCGAATAGAGAGCTGCGCGGTCCATCGTACCGCCAATGCCGATGCCGACGACCATCGGCGGGCACGGGTTCATACTTGCATGGAGGATGATATCCATGACGGCTTTCTTGACGCCTTCGACGCCGTCTGCCGGAACCAGCATGCGGACACCGGACTTATTTTCAGAACCGAAACCCTTCGGTGCAACCGTAATCTTGAGCTTGTCGCCCGGAACGATCTGCGTGTAGATGACGCCCGGCGTGTTGTTCTTCGTGTTGACGCGGTTGAAGAGCGGTTCTGAAACGACCGACTTGCGAAGGTAGCCTTCCGTAATGGATATGTTGAAGAAGACAATTCGTCCTGAGTTCCTCAACCGTATCGACG
>CAUVCH010000027.1:0-8988 GCA_963550265.1 uncultured Mitsuokella sp.
AAACGCTTCATCAAATGCCAATTTCATACCGTCTGCACGGTACGCAATGACACGGACACCAGTTGTCCCAACATCAACGCCAATCCATACATTACGCATTGTCATTTTCTCCATTGTCCTTCCCACCTATCTCCATAAAACAAATCTTCTTTTTCTAATAATATCACGTTTCAAAACTTATTGCAATGTTATACTCATAAAAATAAGCATAAAATGATATAATTATATCATTTTATGCTTATTTTCCGTTTATCAACTTATATTCTTTTTTCTGCAATGACCTCACGCATTTTTCGTATATTTTCACGATAGGTATTCGTCGACTGCATAGCAACGCCCATATACAAAAGATCTACAATTGCCATATGGATTAACCGCGATGCAACAGATTCTGATTGATATTTTATCTCTCGCCCCATGCCATGAAGCATGATATCAACGCGTTTTACTAATGCTGAATTGACATAACTTGTAATACCGATAACTTTTGCACCAGATTTTTTAGCAACATCGACAGAGTGCAGCAAATCGATACTTCCCCCTGTATGAGAAATAGCAACAACGACATCCTGTGATGTTAACAAAGCCGCTGAGGTAACTTGCAGATGCCCATCGGAATAGGCTTGTACTGGCTTTCCAAAACGAAGAAATCTCGTTTCCATATCACGACATACAGTAGCAGAATTTCCAAACCCGTATACGACAATCCGATTTGCATGAATAAGCATCTGAACCGCCGCATCTACATCGGAAAAATTAAGTAACGTGATTGTATCTTGCAAACCTTCTGCAATGTTGCGAAACATCTTACCTGCAATAACCTCATAGGAATCTCCGTGACGAACATCCTGATAGATTGTCTCATCGATAGAATAAACTTCTTTCGCCAACGCAATCTTCAATCCTTGAAGCCCGCTAAATCCTAATTTTTTGCAAAATCGAGATACTGTTATTTCCGAACTCTGTGTATTTTGTGCCAGATCGGAAACCGTTTCTTCAAGTACTTCTTTGCCGTGTATGTTGATATAATCTGCAATGCGGCGTTCCGACTTTGTTAAGGTCTGATATGCACTTCGCAAGATCGGCAATGCGTGGACTGTGTCCATTTCCATATAACTCCTTCTTTACATTCTGTTATTATTCACATATATTATATCATAACTTTTGACATAAAATCGATACTCAAAATAAAAACTAGCCATTGCGTTAAACTATGCAATGGCTAGTTTTAAATATTTACTTCCTTATCTCACTCGATACGAATCGTATCACCGACCATAAAGCGCGGCATTCCAGTTCCTGAAAGCATGATCTGTCCCGGCTGCTCTACTGTATCAGTTCCACGAAAGATAAACGTACAGTGCCCATCTTTTTTAAGTGTCAGCATAGCCTTATCGCCGACAGCTGTTACCGTATACTCACGATCTGCAATATAGACCTTATCACCTACGACAACATCTTCTTTCAACTCACCAATTGTATGCGCCACGACCATGTTCACATACTCATACGACACGTTCTTATTAAAAATAATCACAGATTCGCGTGTCTGCATGAATTGCAGAACGAAGTCGCCAATATTTGTTATAGTCACCTCATACTTCATCATGATCCCTCCCTACGAAGCAACCTAGATTTAACTACTCAAATAAACATATTGATAACCAAAACACCGATCAGTCCCATGACAGAAATAATCGTCTCCACCATACACCAAGTACGAACCGTCTCCTTGATGGAAAGACCAAAAAATTCCTTAAAAAGCCAAAATCCAGGATCATTTGGCGGACTGATGATGAGGCTGCCGGCACCTGTCGCCAAGACCATGAGCTCTGGACTAACCCCTGTCACTGCAACAATCGGAGCTGCGATTCCACCTGCGGTAAGAGCAGCAACCGTCGCCGAACCACAAGCGACACGAATAACCGCAGCTACGACCCAAGCAAGCATCAGAGGAGATAGATTCGATCCGCCAACAACCTCACCGATATAACGGCCGACGCCACTGTCAATCAAAATTTGTTTTAAAGCGCCGCCGCCACCAACAATCAGAAGAATCATGGCGATTGCAAGAATAGCATCCTCAACTACTTTCATGATCTCTGACATGCTCTTGCCACGGGAAAGACCAAATGTGTAGAATGCAATGAAGATAGAAATAGTCAATGCCATATCCGGCGTACCAAGAAACGTCAAAATATTAAAGAGTGTCGAGTCCTTCGAAAGTACAAGTTTTGCAATAGCAGAAGCTGCCATCAAGAATACAGGAACAAGAGCTGTAACGACACTGATGCCAAAACTTGGCATCTCATCGTCTTTAAATACATGAGGATTGTACAGCCCCTGTGGAATTTCTGGATTAAGCCTCTTCGCTGTATTATAGAAAATAGGTCCTGCGACAATGGCTGTCGGGATAGCGATAATTGCACCATAAACAAGTGTCAAACCAATATCTGCGCCATAGATGACAGAGATTGCCGTCGGGCCAGGATGCGGCGGCAAGAAACCATGCGTAACCGAAAGAGCTGCGGCCATTGGAATACCGACTTCAAGAAGTGGAATCTCTGCCTCTGCTGCCACTGTAAAGACCAGCGGAATCAACAAGACAAAGCCAATTTCATAGAAAAGAGCAATACCGACAATGAATCCCGTCAAGCAGACCGCCCATTTAACATTCTGACGACCAAAGACATTGATAAGCGTTGTCGCAATTCTCTGAGCACCACCACTTTCAGCCATAAGCTTACCCAACACTGCACCAAAGGCAACGACGATGGCAAGCCCGCCAAGAGTTCCGCCCAGACCTTTTTCAATCACAGGGATAATCTGTCCCATGGGAAGACCCTCAGCAAAACCCACGAGCCCAGCAACGATAAGCAGGGATATGAAGCTATTCAGCTTCACTTTAACAATCAAGAAGAACAACAATACGATCCCGCACGCTAATATAACCAGTGGCATAAGAAATTCCTCCTTTTTGCTTTTCTAATCAAATGTTTTGGAGTATTCCTCCTTTCTAATCCAAAACATTTGATATTTGTAAATCAGTATAATTAATTTATAATGAAAGTATACCATCATTTTTTATATTTGCAAGTTTTATAACATTATTTATCAAAAAAAAGATATATATGAATCTTTATAGAAGAAAGGCAAACAAAAAACGTGCAGACAAGAATATATCTTACTACACGCCATTTCATCAATTATATAATCTTTATTACAAATTTCCTTTAGAAGTGAATCAACTTTCTTCTTCGACTTCCACCTCAGATGTTTTGGGCATCATCCCCATTGCCTGCTGCAGGGCATGGGTTTCCTCGGCGGTCAAGGGGTATGTAGACGTACCATTTTCAATAGGCTTGACATATGTTCTTGAATTATCTCGACCGAAAATGCTTGCAAGAACAATACCGTCATTATGGCTGTTTAGAAGGGCAACGGCAAAGCTGAGGTCACCGCCCATGTCATCGAATGCACGGAAGCGTACGACACCGATACGTGTTATCGACATACCGAGCAAGTCACGAATCTGTTGATGCTCTGAAAGGATTTCGTCATTTTTTGCAATAACTCTGTCAACCTCTGCCATTTGACTCATCAGCAGCTTCTCAAGATTTGCGCCTTCTGACCCGGTCATCATCGACCGATACCGCTTTTTCATGGTATGGAAGCTCCGCCAAAGGCTGATGATAAATATGAGTAAGATGATGCTCAGAATGAGAAATGCCAGCGTAAAATATACAGAATTGGCTGCTAATACCTGGCTGACATATTGAATGTCCATGTTCGATTACTTGCTCCTTCCATAGGTGTTTTCCTACCTTCATGTTTCACAAAATTGTTTCACGTGAAACAATGCCGTCTGACACCCAATACACTTAAACTGTGAAATTTTCACGCGATGAATCATAGTGCAGTGCATCGATATTTGCCCGCTTGTCCTCATCATTACGTTCTGTGATGGCTTCAAGGATCCGTTCAAGATCGTCAGTGGTATAAAATTCAATCTCTATCTTGCTCTTCTTCTTGCCTGGACGAATCATGACCTTTGTGCCTAGCATTTCCTTAAGTTTTTCAACAGCATCCTTTATATAGATATCCTCTGAAAAAACAGGGACTTGCTTTTGCTTTCCATCATGATTTTTCTTTGTCAAAAGTCGTTTGACCAACACTTCAGCTTGACGAGCGGAAAGTGCATCGGATTGGATGCGGTCAGCAATCGTCTCCTGAAGTTCTGCATCGTCCAGTGCTAAAAGCGGCTTCGCCTGTCCCATGGAAAGACTGCCATTTGCGATATAGCTCTGCACCTTTGGTGAAAGTTTCAATAGACGGAGAAAGTTTGCTATGTGCGAGCGGCTCCGCCCGACTTTCTCTGAGATGGTTTCCTGCGTGAGGTCAAACGTTTGCATCAGGCACTGATAAGCATGCGCTTCTTCGATGGCATTCAGATCTTCACGCTGGATATTCTCAATCAAGGCGATCTCGCTGAGTTCTGCATCATTGTATTCGCGAATCAGTGCGGGGATTTTTTTCAATCCGGCAAGCCTTGCGCCGCGCAAGCGCCGCTCGCCTGCGATAAGTTCATACCTATCATGGAGAAGTTTTCGCACAAGCACGGGCTGCAAGACACCGTACACCTTGATGGACCTTGCCAGCTCCTCCATCGCCGCTTTATCAAAATTCGCACGCGGCTGATAGCGGTTGGCCTCAATGCTCGCAAGGGGAATCTGCCGAACAGCATCGCTCGAGCTGTCGGAGGAGTCTTTCGCCTTAGCCATGGAGCGGACGACATCCATATTGAGACCAAGTGCGGCCAGCCCTTTTCCCAGCCCGCCGCGCTTTTTACTCGTCACGAGATATGACCTCCTTTGCCAAGCGGAAATAGGCTTCCGCACCCTTCGATTTGCGGTCATAGTAATAAATCGGCTTTCCGTAAGACGGTGCCTCCGACAGGCGAACCGTGCGCGGAATCATCGTCTGATAGACAAGATCACCGAATGACTTTCTGGCATCCTCGACAACGAGTGTTGAAAAGCGCGTGCGGGAATCAAACATCGTCATCAGGATACCCGCGATGTTTAATCTGCTGTTTAATCCTTCGTGCACCATCTTGATTGTATCCACCAGCAATTTGCATCCATCCAGTGCATAGAACTCACACTGAATCGGCAGCAAGACGCCGTCAGCCGCACAAAGTGCATTCAATGTCAAAAAACCAAGCGAAGGCGGGCAGTCGATGAGAATATAGTCATAGCGATTCCGCACCTCTTCCAATGCCAATTTCAGACGCGATTCGCATACGTCTGTTTTATCTCTGGCAATTTCCGCAAGCTCGGCCTCTGCGCCTGCAAGCTGCACATTTGCAGGAATAAAATCCATCGCATACGTTGCCTTTTTTATGGCATTCACAGCGGATTCCCCTTCGATCAGGACATTATAAATTGAGATGTCCGTTATCGAGGTTTCAAACCCCAGACCTATCGTTGCATTTCCCTGCGGGTCACTGTCCATGAGAAGTACCTTCTTGTTCAAAACCGCAAGCGATGCCGCAAGGTTTATAGAAGTCGTTGTCTTTCCGACGCCGCCTTTCTGATTTGCCACTGCAAGGACCTTTGCCATTTCCACTCTTCTTTCTTTCGTCGGATTCTTAGAGGATACAGACTCTACCGTAAATGTTACGGAAAAACACGATGCCCCTACCTTAATGAAGTAAGCGGGGAAAGTGCACGACCGCTTGCGTAACAAGGCGTTTGCGTGGGGCACGCATGTCCGTAACATGTAACGTAGATTCGAGATACACGGCATATCGAATCGCTCGACAGATCCTTTGATACAGCGTATATCACTCGCATCTCTCCACGGCTTGCTATCGTCATACTTTGTAACAAATATGACTTGTATTCTAAAAAAAAGACAGTATAATGATAGCATGCCTATATATTAGAAAGGATATATAGGTCTTTCTCTTTTTTGCGTATATACTATACTATGATTTAAGGAAGAAATCCATTGTTTCACGTGAAACAATTTAATTTTTACGGGAAGAGATGATTTTATGCCCATCTACAATGCGCCCCTCTTAGTGATAGATCCAAAGGAAACCCGCCGCTACGCTGGGCTGATGAAAGCTAAGACATTCGATGAAAACTTAATTCTCGAAGCCTGCCAAGATGCACGCCTGCTGGCAAAGCCGAAAGGTGTCTGGGAGCTCTACGACTATGACGCAGCAACACAGACCGTCATGTCTAAACCGCCCTTTACCATCATGGGAAAAGCGATTGGAAAGCACTTATCCTCCTGCGACAAGGTCATTCTGCTCTCGGCAACGGTTGGAGACGATATTGAAGACGAAGTGACCGCAAGATTTAAGCGTGGAGAGTATGCAACGAGCGTTCTTCTCGACGCTGCTGCAACGACTGCCGTCGAACAGATTGCAGACGGCATGGAGAAGGCCATCAAGCCCAAGATGGCAGCACAAGGCTACGGTATGCGCTGGCGCTTCTCTCCCGGGTATGGAGATTGGCCGCTGGATCAGCAGCCGGAGCTCGTACGCACCGCAAATGCAGGCGCCATCGGTGTCGGACTGTCGGATTCGAAAATGCTCGTACCGAGAAAGAGCATCACCGCTATCATCGGGCTGTATAAGGAAGGCTGTGCAGGAGACAGCAAAGTGAAGAAAGGCTGCGATTCCTGCGGAAAAACAGACTGCACCGCAAGAAAATAAACATATAAGACTAGAACTGAAAAGGAGAAAGCTATGATTCATATTTTTGACGGAGCCATGGGAACCATGCTCCAAGCCGGAGGGCTCGCGCCGGGCGGCTGTCCGGAACTTATGAACGTCGACCATCCCGAAGTCGTCCGCGGCATTCACGAAAAGTACATCGAAGTCGGAGCGACGATCATCGAGACAAATACATTTGGTGCAACTTCACTGAAGCTCGAGCACTATCATCTTGCGGATAAAGTCGAGGAGCTCAATCTCGCTGCGGTAAAGATTGCAAAGGAAGCGGCAAAAGGAGCGGCAAAAGTTGCGGGTTCGATGGGACCTACCGGCCGTTTCATCGAGCCGCTCGGTGATCTTTCCTTTGACGATGCCTATGCGACCTTTTACGAACAGGCAAAAGCAATGGCAAAAGGTGGCGTCGACTACTTCATCATCGAGACCTGCATCGACGTACAGGAGATGCGCGCGGCAATCCTTGCCGCAAAGGATGCCGATGCAAACATTCCCATCATCGCTCAAATGACCTACGCGGATGATGGGCGCACGGTCACGGGAACAGACCCGCAGAGTGCAGCAATCATCCTGACGGCCATAGGTGCATCGATCATCGGCGTCAACTGCTCGCTCGGTCCAGAACAGCTTGTCCCCATCGTGAAAGAGCTGGCCGATAACACCGATCGTCCCATCAGCGTTCAGCCAAATGCAGGCATGCCGCATCTTGTCGATGGAGAGACCATCTTCCCCATGGATGCAGAAGAGTTCGGCACTTGGGCGGAAAAACTCCTCGAGGCCGGCGCAACCTATCTCGGCGGCTGCTGCGGCACGACGCCCGACCACATTCGCGCTTTGAAAAATACACTGAAGGGAAAGAATGAGCCGAAGCGCACACCACGCCCGAAGCGTCTCTGGCTCGCCAGCCGAAGCAAGTCCGTCTGCATTGACAAGGAACTTCCAACCGTCCTCATCGGCGAGCGCATCAACCCGACGGGACGCAAGAAACTTGCCGCTGAAATCAAAGATGGCTCTCTCCTCGGCGTCAAAAAAGAAGCCGTCAATCAGGTCAAAGCAGGTGCGCGCGTTCTCGACGTCAATATGGGCGTTGCAGGCATCGACCCTGTGCCTGCGATGCGTCAGGCGGTGACAGAAATCGCCCAGCTCACCGATGCGCCGCTTGCTATAGATACCAGTGACAAAGATGCCTTGGAAGCCGGACTGCGCGCTTACCCAGGCCGCGCCCTCATCAACTCTGTCAGCGCGGAAGACGCACGCATCCGTGATTTTCTTCCGCTTGCCAAACGTTACGGCGCTGCGATTCTCTGCCTGCCGATTACAGAAGACGGCGTCCCGAAGACGAGCGAGGCGCGCGTCGACGCCATTGCCACCATCGTAAAGCACGCAAAAGAAGTAGGACTCGATGATGGAGACTTCCTCCTCGATGCCCTTGTCATGACGGTTTCTGCCGATAAAGATGCAACTCACAAGGTATTGGAAACCCTGCGCCTTTACCGCGAGAAGTTCGGCTATCCTTCCACCATGGGACTCTCGAATATCTCCTTTGGCTTGCCAAACCGCCCACTCATCAACAGTACCTTCTTCACCATGTGTCTGGCTGCGGGACTCGACGCGCCGATCATGAATCCGTATGACGAATCCATGCAAAAGTCACTTGCGGCAAGCGCAGCACTGCTCGGCGACGACCCCTGCGGACTCGCCTTCAGCAAGGATGAAAAGAACCTCGCCGCCCCCAAAAAAGCCGCTGTCATGAAGACGAGTGAACTTCCCGTCATCGAAGCCATTAAGCAGGCGGTCATCGAAGGCAAAAAAGATACCGTCGTTCCGCTCGTCGTAAAGGCGCTGGACGAGGGCAAGAGTTCCGACGAGATTACAAACAACGGTCTTACCGCAGCGATGACCGATATCGGCGAGGACTTTGGCAGCGGGCGCATGTTCCTCCCACAGGTGCTTCTCTCTGCTGAGACGATGCGCGCGGCATTCGATAAGATCAAAGAGCTCATTCCCGCAAGCGCAGAAGCGACAAAAGGAACCGTCGTCCTTGCAACCGTCAAAGGCGACGTACACGATCTCGGCAAGAACATTGTCGGTGCGCTCATGGCGAACTCCGGCTTTAAGGTCATCGACCTCGGCAAGGACATTGCACCTGAAGAAATTGTCGAAGCTGTCCTGCGTGAAAAGGCCGACATCTGCGGTCTTGCAGCATTGATGACGACAACCATGCCGCAGATCGATAAGACCGTCGC
>CAUVCH010000028.1:0-8970 GCA_963550265.1 uncultured Mitsuokella sp.
CCAGCCCTTTCGCATCTTGACAGTAAATGGCATCTTGACCGCCTTTCGTATCGCTGTCAAGATCTTTTCCGTGCGCTTTGGGTCAGTCATCAGTGCAGAGCCTTCGCCGTTTTTTACGATCTTTGGCGCAGGACAGCCCATGTTGAAGTCGAGAATATCCGCCGTGCCGCGCGCTTCGATGAACGCAGCAGCTACTGCCGCCATCACGGGTTCTTTGGCAAAGATCTGCATGGCGAGCGGCCGCTCATCGCGCTCAGAGGAAAGCATAGCAAGCGTGCGTTCATTACGATAGTGGATCCCCTGTGCCGAGACCATCTCTGCGTAGGCAAGCGGGCAGCCCATGTCATGTGCAATAACGCGATAGGCAGTATCCGTGACACCTGCCATAGGCGCGAGAAACACCGGCGCATCAAAGGCGAATTTCCCGATGTTCATTCGGCGTCCCTGCGCCTTTCGCGGCGGTCTTCGGCATTGCGCTCATAGAGCACGCGAAGTCCAGTTAAGGTCAAAAAATGATCGATCTTTTCAATCGTCGAGGATTCGCGCATAATCATCCGTGCGAGCCCTCCCGTCGCAATGACCTTGACCGGTTTATCGCCGCTGATCTCCGCCTTGATGCGTTTTACAATCTCATCGATCTGCCCGACATAGCCAAAGATAATGCCCGCCTGCATGCCCTGAATGGTATTGTGGCAGATGATACTCTTCGGTGGGACGAGCTCGATTCTCGGCAGCTGCGCAGCGCGCTGGAAAAGTGCGTCGGAACTCGTTCCAATGCCGGGCGCGATGACACCGCCCAAAAAGTCACCATTTTCTCCGACGACATCAAAGGTCGTCGCCGTACCGATGTCAATGACGATCAGAGGGCCGCCGTACTGCTCAAAAGCTCCGACCACATTCACAATGCGGTCGGCACCAATGGCGCGGGGGTTCTCGTAGTGCAGACGAA
This sequence comes from uncultured Mitsuokella sp., assembly GCA_963550265.1. Lineage (GTDB taxonomy): Bacteria > Bacillota > Negativicutes > Selenomonadales > Selenomonadaceae > AWVT01. The sequence goes on from CAUVCH010000028.1 coordinate 950, forward strand.
TGCCTGTGCGGATGCCAGGACCTACGACGAGCGGACGCAGATGAAAGTAGCGTTCGCACATCTTGACCAACGGCACGATGAGCGGCGGCACGACGCTCGAAATGATGATGGCGCGGATGTCTGCCATGCGAATGCCCTGATAGCGAAAGAGATTGTTGATGAGCATACCGTACTCATCGCCCGTTTTCTGACGATCCGTTGAAAAACGCCAGTGTTTCATGAGCTTTTTTCCCTCATAAGCCCCCATGACGATGTTCGTATTGCCGATGTCAAGAACTAAAAGCAAATGCTCCCCCTCCAAACACAAAATTCGACTTATTATACTATGTGCGGACATTCCTTTCAACAAAAAAATTACGCCGACTCGTACCATGCAAAAGAGGCATACATTGCCTTTCAGCGATATGTCCCCTTTTGATGCATAAACCAGCTGCGCAGACAATAAAAAAGCACCGCTCAGCGGTGCAGTATTTCCTATGGCAGGGGTAGCTGGACTCGAACCAACGCATGCGGGATTCAGAGACCCGTGCCTTACCAACTTGGCGATACCCCTGTGTCTTCGGCATCTGCCGTCAACGATAGCTATTATACACGAACGCATGATGTTTGGCAAGCCCTTTTTTGAAAATTTTTCCAAGAAACTTTCAGCGGCACATCAATATGCGCCCTTACTTTCGATAACCGCCTTAAATGTCTTGAAAAGATACATGAGATCGATCCAGATGCTCCAATTGCGGACATACCACGTATCCATCTCGACGCGCTCGTAATACGTCGTGTCGCTTCTGCCGCTCGCCTGCCACATGCCCGTGATGCCCGGGCGAACCATATAGTATTCGCGGATGTTTTCGCCGTACTTTTCAATTTCCTTTGCCACGATAGGGCGCGGACCGACAAGGCTCATCTCGCCCTTCAGGACGTTCAGGATCTGCGGAAGTTCATCAAGGCTCGTGCGGCGCAAAAAAGCACCGAGCTTCGTGACGCGGGGATCATGCTCGAGCTTGAATGTCTCCTCCCACTCTTTCTTCGCCGCCGGGTTCTCCGCGATATATTCCTTAAGCCGCGCTTCGGCATCCGGAACCATCGTCTGGAATTTATAGCATGAAAAGCTCTTGCCGTCTCGTCCAATGCGTCGATGTGCAAAGATAACGCTTCCGTGGTTGTCGATGGCAACGCGCAGCGCGATGAAGAGAAGGATGGGACTGATGAGCACGCTGCCCAAAAGCGTCGCGACGATGTCAAAGGTGCGCTTTAAGAAGCGGTTCCGCCGAACAGCAAGGTTATTGCGGACACTCAAAATCGGAATCTTTTCTGCAAAGAGAATGTCGAGATCCGCGCTCGCCATCGGCGTGCCGATGAGGTCGGGCACGAAGGAGACACGGCGCACATACGGCGCAATCTCGCTGATGAGTTTCTGGTTGAGCTCTTTTGCCGCACCCGGCGTCGCTATGATAACCGTCTGGATGCCCGACATGCGAATGATCTTCTCCGCGTCCTGCATACCGCCATAGAGAAGGAAGCGATCTGGCAGATGCTTGGAAACGGGATCGTCGTCGATGAGCCCAACAACCTTATAGCGATAGCCAAGATCCCCCTCAAAGAAGCGCAGCAGCGCCTCTGCCGTATATCCCGCGCCGATGATGATGATCGGCTCGTAACAAAGCCCGCTCTTTTTCAAAAACTTCAAAAACAGATAGCGAACGGCGTATATGAAGAAGAGTGCATAAAAGAAGAGAAATGCCAGCGTCATGCGGCTGACAAGGACGTCCGCGCGGAAAAGATAAAAGAGAATGATGAGGCCGATCATGCCGTAGAAAACAGCATAAAACGTATCGCGGAAAATGTTCAGTATCGGGCGCATCATCCGATACGCATCCGCACGCCAGAGAAAGAAGATGAGGATGCACGGAATCCAGCCGTAGAAGTTGAGTGCCGTAATCGTGTACAGCGGATTGCCGTCCCAAAGGAAGGCGAGCTGTGCGCGCGTGACAATCGCGACCTTTTCTGCCAGCAGAATGGCAAGGTAATCCGTAAGGATTGTACAGAGAACCGCTGCCGTCTGCCCGAAGCAAAAACTTCCCATGTTCTCCTCCTTTCATAATTCGTCGTATATTTCAAATAAGATTAACACAAGTTCTTTTTCACTGTCAATTTTACCAACGCCCCCGAAGCTTCCAGAAATCCGGTGAAAAGAGAACGAGAATGGTGAAAAGCTCCAGTCGCCCCAGCAGCATTTCAAGACAGAGAAGCCCCTTCATGAAGTCCGGCAGCGGCGCATACGTCTGTGTCGCACCGGCAACGCCAAACGCGGGGCCGACGCTTCCCAGTGCGCTGATGCTGATGGTGAGCGCGTCAAAGGAGCATATGCCTGCTAGCGCATAGGAAAGCGCAAAAAGAGCGATGAATAAGACGTAGAGAAAAGCAAACATCTCCGTATGACCAATGGTACCGCGCCCGATCTTTGCACCGTTCATGCGCACCTCGACGACACTTCGCGGACTTAGCTTCTGATGGATGACAGCGCAGGCATGCTTGACGAGAATGACGATGCGCGTCACCTTCATGCCGCCTGCGCAGCCGCCCGCACAGCCTCCGCTCACCATTAGCATCAGGAGAATACCCTTGGAAAATCCCGGCCATGTATCAAAGTTCGCCGAGACAAAGCCTGTCGTCGAGAGCGAGCCGACCTGAAACGAAGCGTAGCGGAGTGCCTCAAGCGGCTGCATCCCACACGCAAAGACCAGATTCATGGTGACGAGAAATGCTGCAATGCAAAGAATGGAAAGATACCAGCGAAACTCTGTATTTTGCCAGAGGACACGCGGTCCTTTCCGCATGACGCGATAGTAAAGCGCAAAATTTCCGCCGGCGAGAATCATGAAAAAGGTCATCGACGCTTCAAAGACGGGGCTTGCAAAATGCGCAGCGCTCGTATCATACGTTGAAAAGCCGCCCGCACCGATCGTGCTCATCGCGTGTGTCGCTGCATCCCAAAGGGAAAGCCCACATGCCCGATAGACGAGAAACGCCGCTCCCGTAAAGACGATGTAGATGGCAAAGAGGACCTTTGCCATATTGCGCAGACGTGGGAGAAGACGCTCGCGTGTTGCGCCTGTCGTTTCGGCGTCGTACATATTCTGTCTGCTTTGTTCAGATTCTGGAATGAGCGCGATGAAGATGACGATGATGCCAAGCCCACCGAACCAATGCGTCATCATACGCCAAAGCAAAAGGCTTTCCGGGAGATTCTCCAGCGTCTGAAAAACCGTTGCTCCCGTCCCCGTGAAGCCAGAGATACTTTCAAAAATGCCGTCGAGCAATCCGAGATACCCGCCGAAAACATAGGGCAGCATGCCAATGCCTGTCGCAAGCAGCCATCCAAACGCCGTGATGGCGATCCCCTCGCGCTTTGAAAGCGGCTCAGGACTTATCGCTCCCTCATGCTGCAGAAGGGCACCGACGAAAAGTGCTAAGAGAAACTAAAAAAAGAACGCCCCTGCCGCACCGCACCCGAGTAGGACGGCAGAAAAGAATGGGACGAGAAGCGTTGCCGCCTCCGCAAAGACAAGCTTTCCCAAGACAAAACAAATGACCTTCCGATTGATAAGCGCTCCTCTCCTTCCACCTTTTCTGTGCGTTTTATCCCTGCTTGATGATACCACAGATCGATGGTATCATCGCGCTCTTTACAAGCGATGTCTGACGACACGCAAAAGACCGTCAACCAATATCAGAGCGGAAAAAATCTCAATGCGGCCGAGAACCATGACAAGAGTTAAAAAGAACTTCAGCCAGATGGGAACAACAGCGAAATCCCAGCTGCCGAAAAGGGAGCTTATCGCCCCCGCACTTGTTAAGGCAGCTGCCGCAAGCCCCATGGACGGCATGAGGTCAGTCCCCGACAGCGTGATGACGAATGCACTCAGCAAAAACGTCATCACATAAAAATAGAAAAAGGAACGGATGCGCCCGACGATCTTTGTCGAGACAGGTCTTCCATCGACACTGATGGAAACGACCATATGCGGGTGAAGCGTACGGCGCACCTCGAGGCGCGCAAGACGAAACAGGACGAGCAGTCGGAGGATCTTGATGCCGCCGCCTGCCGAAGCTATCGAACCGCCGGTAAAAGCGAGAAGCAGAAGAAGCAGCTTAGAAAACGGCGGAAAGTTTTCCATCGGAGCCGAAGCAAAGCCCGTCGTCGTCAAAAAGGACGCGGCATGAAAGACGCCATAGCGCAGCGCATGAAAAAAGGAATAAGCGCCAGTCGTCCAGAGATTTACCGTGAGGAGGGCAGAGGACAGGAGAAAGATAAGGAGAAAAAGGCGGAGTTCCTTTTCGCCAAGGAATGCAAAAAATTGCCTTGCATGAAAGGCACGCCAAAGCGTGAGAAGATTCAGCGCCGCGAGCAGCATGGAAAAGACAGCGGCTGCTTCGAGCGGCAGGCTGTCGCGCGTCATAAAGGCAGTCGTATAGGCACCGCCCGATGAGATCGTCGTCATCGCCCAGATGACCGCCTGAAAGGGAGTAAGACCCGCGAGGAAAAATGCCGCAGACGAAAGCACCGTCAAAGCTAGATAGGCACAGAAGCCGTGCTGCCCTGCCTGACGCATCTTGTTCCAGACGGGGCTGAAGTGAATGCTCTGACGTGCGGTAAGCGTAAGCCCAAAACACCCGGAAACCTGCGGCAAAACCGTGACGAGAACGAGGATGAAGATGAGCCCGCCCAACCAACTCATAAGACAGTGCCAGAGAAGAAGGGACGAATCCGCCGCATAGCGGTAGCCGATGTTCGAAAGTCCCGTCGTCGTCAATGTCGCCACCGCTTCGAAAAATGCAGCGGAAAGACCTGCCATCCCTGAAAAGTATAGGGGCAGCATACCATAGACGCCGAGCACGGGAAAGATCAGCACCATGAAGAGCGCTCCTTCCATGACGCGCATCGGCCGACGCGCTCTGCGGGCAAGGCGGATAAAGAGCATGGCGGTGAGAAAAGCCGCCGCAGACGGCAGCAGAAACATCCATGCTTCTGACATTGAGGCAGATAAAAGCGTATCAAAAAAAGGCAGCAGCATGAGCGCTGCCGCTACCATGAGTGTCTGCCCGAAGAGGCGAAAGAAAAGAGCAAAAGATGCCATGATACGCTTCTTTCTTGAAAAAGCCCCAAGCGTCATTCATGCTTCCTGAAATACGGCATGACCTTGCGGGCAAACTTCGTCTGCACAAAGAGGATCGTCCGGTCACCTGGCTGCAGGGTTGTCTGACCGTTTGGAATCCTCGCCTCGCTGCCTCGCACGTAAGCGCAGACGAGACATTCTTTGGGAAGATTTGCCGTCATCAGCGGCCTTCCGGCAATCGGTGCGCCCTCCTGCACGATGACTTCAATCGCTTCCGCCTTAGCCCCCTCGAGCAGAGAAACGGAAACGATGCCACCGCGTCTGGCAAACGCAAGAACCTCACTTGCGGAAAGAAGGCGCGCAGAAAGAACGATATCGACGCCGACTTTTTCCATGAGTTCGACATATTCGTTCCGCGAGACGCGAACGACAGTACGAATCTTATTGCCGGACATATGCCGCGCGAGAAGTGCGAGCATGAGATTGAGCTTATCGTCCTCCGTCAGGCAGACGATGACATCGGCTTCGCTGATGCCCTCTTCAAGCAAGAGGTCAATATCCGTACCGTCACCGCAAATCGCAATGCCGTCCGTTAGTTTCTCTGCCATAAGGCGGCAGCGGTCACGATCCTTGTCGATGACCTTGACGTGAACGCCCTGCTTTTCAAGCATAGGAGCTAGGGCGCGCCCCGCACGCCCTGCACCGATGATGATGACGCGGTGGAACTTCCTCGCATCGCGCTGCACGAAATTCTTGCTGAATTTCTCAATCTCCTCGGGAATACCGATAAAATAGGCGTTGTCATGCGACAGGAGACAGTCATCGCCGTGCGGGATGATCATGCGGTGGTCGCGGAAAATCATACCTGCGAGCACGCCTTCCGGCAGTTTGATGTCCTTAAACGGGATGTTCACGAGCGGCGAATGACGGTGCACCTTGGTTTCAAAAAGGCGAATCTTGCCATGTGCAAAATCTTCGACATCGAGCGCCGCCGGCGTCATGAGGATGCGGTTGATTTCATTCGCCGTGATGAATTCGGGGTTCAGCATGACGTCAATATCGAAGTTTTCCTTCAGATACTCCTTTGCCTCGCCATAAAACTCGAGATCGCGGATGCGCGCGACCGTATGACGAATGCCGTGCTTCTTTGCGAGGATGCAGGTGACCATGTTGACTTCATCGGTCGCCGTAACCGCAATTAAAATATCAGCATCCCTGACATACGGGTCGTTCATCGTGATGGGGCTAGCGCCATTTGCTGCAATGGTGAGGACGTCGAGCGTGTTCTTCGCCGCTTCAAGCTGCGTCTCGTCACGGTCGATGACAACGACGTCAAAGTCTTCGTTTGACAGCATTTCGGCAATGCTGTAGCCGAGCTTTCCCGCGCCAACGACGACGATGCGCATGACATTTCCTCTTTCTAACTTCTCACTGTGCCAATTCTTCTCTGTGACGGCGGAATCCCTGATCCTCCGCTATGTACCTTCCCATGCGTGCGACGCGGCCGCCCATACAGCTGCGGCACTGTGCCGGGGTATCTGAGACGCAGATCTTGCCGGGGTAGAGCGCGTACTTGCGCCGATAATCTCCCTCGGTGACATTCGGCATGACGACGTTGGCACCGGAGGCCAAGATGAGCTCACGCGATCCTCTTACCATCGTCTCCATCGCCGTCGTCGCGGGAATGTTGGCTTCCGGAAGCAACAGCCGGAGGAGCGATACCATGCGGCGCGTCAGATGGAAGTCCCCGGGCGCTTCCTTTCCGAGCGGTGTGTCGCCATTCGGTATCAGAGGACCGATGCCCACCATGTCGATGTCCATCGCCTGATAAAAGAGGATATCCCTCGCGATGGATGCGAGCGTCTGCCCCGGCAATCCGATCAGCGTTCCCGTACCGACTTCGTAGCCGAGTGCCTTGAGATCCTCCAGACAGCGCACACGATTTGCATACGTCATGCCGGGGTCAAAATCTTCGTACAGCTTCGCATCCGTCGTCTCAATGCGGAGAAGATAGCGATCTGCGCCTGCTTCGCGCCAGAGCCGATACGTCTCATAGTCGCGTTCACCAACGGAAATCGTAATGACGAGTCCGAGCGACTTGATGCGCCGGATAATGCCGGCAAGGCGCTTTGCTGTAAAGTGCATATCCTCGCCCGACTGAAGGACGACGGTCTTATAGCCGTATCCCATCGCTTTCTTTGCCAGCGCGACAATCTCTGCATCCTCCAAACGATAGCGCTCGATGTTCCCATTATCACGGCGAAGACCACAGTACATACAGTTTTGCTTGCAGATATTTGAAAATTCGATGAGTCCGCGCAGGTGCACGCCGTTGCCGACATAGCGCTCCCGCACTTCATCCGCCGCTTTGGCAAGCGCTTCTTCTGCCTCACGCGCTGCCAGAAGCTTTGCAAGCTCCCCTTCACGCAGGCGATGCCGCTCCTTTGCCTTTTGAAGGAGCTCTTTGATTTCCTGCTCTTTCATATTCTTGCCTTACTTATCGTTCTTATCGCCCATCTTCCATGTATCCGATACACCATATCTGCGCATCTGCCCGCTATTCTTTCTTACTTCTTCCTTTGCCTTCGCCTTCTTTATGGCATCGAGCTTCTTTTTATCTGACCTGCGAAGCAACCCTTTCGTGTGGCTGATCAGCTCTTCCTGATGGGTATTGGCATAGTCTATGATGCTTTGGTAAAACTTCTTGTCCACGCTCTTATCCGAAAGGCTGACCAAAGAGGTGATCGCATCGCTCTTTATCGTTGAGAGAATCCCCCAACTACTATCTAAATCCTCATGTTCCTTAATCTGTACCGTACCGTCCTTCATGTTGATGATGACGAAATCTGCTGAACCATAAAGCCCATCATAACCTTTTACCGGCAGTCCCTTCCAGCGACGTTT
>CAUVCH010000029.1:0-8925 GCA_963550265.1 uncultured Mitsuokella sp.
CAATGCCTTCCTTTCCAAAAGCACCTAAGATCGTGCTTTCTTTCACATAAAAAGGAAAAAGCATGTATTAATTGAAATTTATGATAGCATAATCGCTTTGCCCTGTCAAGAAGCGCATGCCATAGAGATTCTATTCTGCGGCGCCTCTCTGAGCGCTCTTTCTTCTTTTCTGCCGTTCGATATGGTATAATTAACGGGATGATACCATAGTCTTACTATAGGAGGAAGTATCTTGAAACAACCAGTTAAGGAAGTGATTTTCGTACTGGACTCCGGTGAACAGTACAATCGACGCATCGCGCGCTGCGTGCTCTACAGATGTATGAACCAATCGCCTGCTATGACTGCGTTCAAATAGAGATCGGAGGGAAACAATGCGAATAGCAATTCTTGATGATGAGCAAGCATTTCTTGAGGCTGCATCTCAGCGGATTCTCACCCTGCTGCAGCAGAATTTTCCGCAGGAAGCATCCGATCTTTCCGTGGACTTGTTTGCCACGGCAGGAGCGCTCCTTAGAAGTGCCGAGTCGGTCGTCTACGACCTTGCGATTCTCGACATCTGCATGGACGGAATCAATGGGATGGAAGCAGCCGAGCAGATTCGCGCGCGCGATTCAGAGGCCGGCATTCTCTTCGTCACGAGGAGCGAGGCCTATCTTTTGGATGGCTATCGCGTCTTTGCCGATGGCTACTTTCTAAAGCCGCTCGACCAACAGGATGATGCAGTTCTGATCGCCGCACTTGAACGCGTGATCCAGCGTGTTGGCAGCCGCGCAAAGACACTCGTCGTCAAGGAGAAAAGACAAATCCACGCGCTTCCATTTTCAAAAATCCAGTATATGGACATAGAGAATGGACGCGTCCACATCGTTATGAAGAATCGTGAGATTCATCTCGCAAAGACAAAGTCCTATCGAGAGGTTGCCGAGGTGCTGCTCTCTGATGCGCGTTTTTTAGAGTGTTACAACAAAATCATGGTCAATATGGACTGGATTGAGGAGATGGAAGAAGAACACTTTCGCCTGCAGGACGGCAAGCGCATTCCCATCAGTCGGCGATGCCGGCAGGACACACGCGCCCGCTATATGAAATACCTGCTCAGCGGCACGCGCGGAGACTGCGCGTGAGTAGAAAGGCTCGCTTCGGGATTGCCGATGCAAGCCTTTTCTTTTTTACCAGTTTTTACAGAAAATTAACCACTTTTTGCAGTTTGATTGCATTCGTTCTCTATTGCTATATAATGAAATCGTGGACAGGGAACTGCCTGATAAGGCGGGAATCACCACGGACAAATTGCAATTTGCGTGATGTTAAGGAATACAAAAGACGTGAAACACAGACAGGGAGGCAGGAACATGAAAAAGAAAATGACATTTGGACTTAAGATGCTGCTTGCTTTCGTCGGAATAATGGCAATTTTCTTGATGACAGGATGCAGCGACAAGCCGAAAGAAAGCGCCGATAAAGCAGTACTCGCCTATGCAGAGCTCTATACATTTGCAAGCTCAGAGCACCTGTCCGCCACGGGCATGACAGATGCACAGAGCGAAAAGATTTCAGACGGCGTCCTATCCAGCGTCAAGCAGCAATTTGCCAGCTTCCAACTCACCGACGCGAATGTCGATGCGATTACGGATGCTTACCTCACGGATTTGGCAGGGCGCATGACACTTGAAACAAAGCTCAAGAAAGACGACAGCGAGCAGCCCGTCGTCGAGCTGACGGCTACACCACTTGACACGGCGGGCGCAGCACAGCTTGCCGCTACCGATGCGGACATGGTCAGCATGGCCACCTACATGGGGCAGGCTGCTGCACAGGGCGTGAACCTCAAGGCGGATGCGCAGTTCCAGACAGCGGCGATGAGCACGCTCAAAGACTACATCCATAAAATTCCGCTGCAAGGAAAAAAGACGATGGATGTAACGTGCAAACTCGTCAAGAGCGATGACGGCAAAGACGTCTACTGGGCACCCGCGGATCCCGAGGCGATCGCGCGCTTCATCGCAGGCGCAAACTAAGCTTTGCCGCATATCTGAGCCATCGCTAGAGATAAAAGCAAAAGAGGTGATCCTATGGAAAGACGGATCATCCGCAGGACATTTCTGTGTATCTTTTGCAGCCTGCTGCTTATGTTCGGCATCGTCGGCTGTGCAGAAGAGCATAAGACTTGGCAGGGATCGCAGTTTCCCGATGCGTACAGCCGCTCGGATACATGGCTCGTCTCACTTTACATCTGCGGCTCAGACCTTGAATCCGAACACGGCGCAGCGAGTGCCGACCTTGCAGAACTGTTCGAAACAGAACTGCCGGACAATGTCCGCGTGCTGATTCTTGCCGGCGGAACGAGCGAGTGGCAGAACGAGACATTCTCTGCGGATAAGGGAAATCTCTGCCTCTACGACAAAGACGGACTTAAAAAGCTGGAAGAACTCGAAGATGCGGATATGGGAGCGGCGCAGACACTGACGGACTTCCTTCGTTACGGCAAGGAGCACTTTGTTGCTGACCATCGCGTTCTCGTCTTCTGGGATCACGGCGGGGGCAGTGCCATCGGCGTATGCGCCGATGAGCGCACGGGAAATATCCTGCGGCTCAACGATTTGCGCCGTGCACTCGCTTCTGTCTACACGCCGTCGAAGGACACACCGCCGTTTGAGCTCATTGGCTTTGACGCCTGCCTGATGGCGAGCTATGAGACGGCTGCGAGTCTCGACGGGTTTACGCGATACATGGTTGCCTCGGAGGAAGCAGAACCCGGAAACGGCTGGCTGTACAGCGGCTGGGTCGGTGCGCTTGCTCAAAATCCCGCCCTCGGCGGCGCAGGGCTTGGACAGGCTATCTGCGACACCTATATGGACGGCTGCACTGAAGCCTGGGCGGAGGATGAGGCGACGCTTTCGCTGATCGATATGGCACATTTGCCCGCCCTTCGCACGGCCTACGAGGCATATCTTGCAGAGTCACTCGCCGAGGCGAACCGCGCGCCGCAGACCTTCTTCACAAAACTTTCCCGCAGTGCAGAACAGGCAGAAAATTACGGCGGAAACACGCGCGAGCAGGGCTTTTCCAACATGGTAGACCTCGGCGGGCTTGCCCACTATTCGAGAGGCCTTGCCCCTGTATCGGAAAGCGCGCTCGAGCAATCGATTCGCGAGGCGGTCATCTACAAAGTCGCCGGTGACTACCGCGTACGCGGCAGCGGCATATCGGGCTACTACTCCTATGACGGCGATGAGCAGAGCTTTTCACTCTACGCCCAGCAGGACGCCGCACCGCTTGCGCAAAAGTGCCTGCTCTACTATATGATTTACGGCACGATGCCAAAAGAAGCAGAGAGCATTCTTGCAGGCGCCGCACAGGCGCAGCATTTTACCTTGTCTGTACCGCAGAAAAAACAGGATCTCTTTTCCCTTGACTTGCTTGAGGACAAGCCTATTGATGTGGATGCAGATGGAAATGCCTTCGTGCAGCTCAGCGCCGAGGAAATGCAGCCGCTTACATCCGTTCGGTGCCATCTGCTCTACATGAGCGAGGAAGACGACATTATCCTTCTTCTCGGCAGTGACGCCAACGTCGATGCCGACTGGAACAGCGGCGTATTTAAGGATAACTTTCAAGGGACGTGGCCGATGCTGGACGGACACCCCGTCTACATCGAGCTGACCGAGGAAAATGACGCCTACAATCTCTACGCCATTCCCATCAAGCTGAATGGCGTGATATGCAATCTGCAAGTCGCTTACCGATTCGCTGATGGAAGGTACGAGATTCTAGGGGCGCGCAGAGGGCTTGAGGAGAACGGCATGAGTGACAGACAGCTCATCCGCCTCAAAGAGGGAGATGAAATCACGACGATTCACTATGCAATGACCATATCGGGCACAGAGGAGGATCTTGCGCCCGTCGAAATCGATACGTTCCGCATCGGAAAAGTTCCAAAGGTGGAAGATGAGGCTGTCGGCGACGGTATCTATGCCTATGCCTTTGAATTCGCCGCACCGAATGCACAAAGCGCACTTTCAAAACTCGCGCAGTTTACAATTCAAAAAGGGAATATTATGACCTCCGTTGATTTAGAGGAATAAAAGCAAAAAAACACTGAAAGGAGCAGATGAAAATGAAAAAGAAAAGTCCAATCTTGGGAGCGATTTTAGGGTTGTTTATCTTGGGGCTGTTTTATGCAACCGGCATGACGAAAAAGGGCTTGATTGCCGTCATCGGTCTAGGCATCCTACAGACGGCACTTGCACGGCTCATTGATCCATCGCTGGCAGGTGTGATCAGCATTGTCGGATTGTTCCTCGGCTATCGCTGGACAGCCGAGCACAATAAACAAGTTGAAAATGGGGACGTCATATGAAACATGTTTTCGCATGATGGCTGCCGCGCTCATTTTCTTATTCGGATTAGGTACGGCAGACCTTGGCAGCAAGCCGCTTGTCCTGCCAATACAGGAGAAAGCGCACGATGCCGTCCACCTGCTCGCAGAGCGCTGTCACATGATATTTTTCAATAAAGGCACGCAGGGAAAGAAGACCGATGCCATGCCCCTTCTCCGGCGAGGAGGCGGGCAGACCGTCGGGCGCGAAACGAAGCGGACGCGTATAGGTGTTCGTAATTTCGAGTACGCACTGCGTGCCTTTGTGCTGCGCAAAAAGCGTAATCGCACGCTCTTCTTCTTCCGTGCTCGCTGCGTGCAGGGCATTTTCAAGCAGATTGGAGAGCAGTGAGGCAAGCTCTCCTTCATCGGTCGCAAGCGCTGCCGGAAGATTGACCTTCTGTGAAAAGCGGATACCAGCCGCCTCTGACTGATGGGTGTAAATGGAGAGCACAGCATTGATGAGCGGCAGCGTCGAGTAGGGGCGGATGACCGTCGCGTCGAGCGCCGCTTCCTGTCGCTCGATATGCTGCATCGCCTGCTCCGTTTCGCCATTTGCCATAAGCGTGTAGACGAGGCGATACTGATGGCGCATATCGTGGCGCAGAATGCGCAGACCCTCCTGTCCTTCTTGCATGAGACGCGTGTAGTTGCGCAGAAATTCCGTCTCATGCTGAAGCAATCGCTTATGCCGCGCGAGCTGGACATCCCTTTGATGGCGCGCTGCTGCGTGCAGGATGGAGCGATAGAGGAAGAAGAAGATCAGAGGAAGGAACATGCGGCAGATTCGTTCCTGCCATGGATGTACGAAGGTCATGTCAAGAATCAGTGCAAGCGGCATGAGAAGAATCAGGAGCGGCAGGATCGCGATACCCCAGCCAAACGATGTTTCACGAAAAAAGGGGAGAAGACCGACCGACAGAAGCGTACGAAAGAAGTGGCGCTCGACCGGAAGCAGCAGGAGGTAGAGCAGGAGATAGACACTTGCCTCAAAGACTGCAAGTGTGAAGGAAGGCAGAACCTCGCCCTCAAATCCGGGAATACAAACCGAACATATCATACTGCTCACTGTATGCAGGAGAAACGTCCAGCAGCTCACCATACCGAGAATGAAGACCTGCTCGACGTTTCGACGGCGAATGACGATGAAAAACACGCCCATCCACAAAAAGGCACCGAGCAGCAGAGAGTACTTGTAGCCGTGCGCGATGAGCTCAGGATGCGTGAGGGAAATTCGCATGGAGATGCCGAAGGAAATCACAATGAGACAAGCGAATGAGCGAAAGAGGTTCCGGCGCTCCTGCTTTGTGATGTGCGGCGCGATGGCAAGATAGCGAAGATATGCCCCACAGAATTGAAGCGTAAAGACAAAAATAGAGATGATGATAGACTCTGCCACAGAACCCTCCGTTTGCCTTGAGACAGTGCTGACATATACCGAAATTTCCTATCTTCCTGCGATGTTTACGGCAGCGCTTTCACTTCCGCCATCCGCTGCTGGCGCCTCGCATATCGCCAGAGCAAGGCACTCGCCGCTCCCGCACGTAGAAACTGGTCGATGGCGAGGGCGCACCATGCACCGACAAGCCCCATGTCGAGCACATAAAGAAAAAACGCCGTGAGGAGCGGACGCAGGAGTGCAATGCTTACGAAGGAATACACAGCGACATGTGTCGTCATGCCCACGCCGCGAAGAGCACCCGCCGCGATCAGCTGATGCGCTTCGGGAAAGGAAACCACTGCGACAAAAAGTAAAATCACGGTCCCCATCGGAAGAAGTGAAGCATCCGCCGTATAGATTTGAAAAATAGGCTCACGCAGAAGTGCAGTCAGACAAAACGCTATACAGGAAAAGAAAAAGCCCCAACGCAAAGCCTCAAAAAGCTGTGAGCGCCAGCGCAAAGGATCACCCGCACCGTGCGCCTGTCCGCTTTGCACCATGCTCGCTTTGCCAAGCCCGCCGGCAAACTGATAGTAAAAGTCGCAAAAATTCATACAGACAGCGTGCACAGCATACGCACCCATGCTGATCTCGGCGACCATGCGCGTGTAGAGCACCATACCAACGCGTTCAAAGCCCTGCTCGGAAAAAACGCCCATGACAATAGGGAAAAATGCTCTGCCATAGACAAGATTCGGCAGATATCTGCCGCACAAAACTCGCTTGTCCCAAAGTGCGCAGAGCGTATGAAAGAGCGTCCATGCCGTCCCTATGACAGTGCCGATTCCCGCACCAAGCACGCCAAGCGAGGGAAAAGGGCCGAGTCCATAAATGAAAAGTGCATTGCAGGCGACATTCACCACATTGCCCCAGACATTTGTCATCAAGACCACGTGCGTCTGCCCTTGTCCCAACAGATACGCCTGAAGAACGGTTGTGACCGATGTCAAAAAAACGCCAAAAAGTGCAGCATAGCCGTAAGTCAGTGCGAGATCCAGATACGCGGCCGCGCCCATCCACGAAAGAATCTCACCAAGATACACGAAAAAGACAACATGCAGCACAAAAAATAAAAGCAGCGCAGTAAAAAGCGTCTGCCGAAGGAACTGCCCTGCCTCTGCCGCACGTCCCGCACCGATGCACTGCGCAACGAGAAGTGTCAGTGCAGCAGCAATCGAGCGCGCAAAGACGAGAAGCATGAGCCGCGGCTGTGAAAAGATGCTGACCGCCGCAATCGCCGTCACACCGAGCGCTCCCACCATGATGATGTCGGCAGCGGACAACGCTATCATAAAGCCCCCTTCCAGCGCTGCCGGCATTGCGATACGTAAATATCCCTCATCTGCCCCATGTGATCGGAATATCCTGCTGAATTGCATAACTGAAATCCTTTCTCATAATATACAATGATAACAGTATAAGATATTCCAAAACGACCGAAAAGCCCCTACGGGGGATACGTTCACTCCTCTCCTATGATATGCGTATTCTTCGCGTCGATATGTACCTGATGTGCATGTTCACCGCCGAGGATGTTGAAATTTTCGACGAGGAAGCAGTAGAGCAGACAACCGGCCGCGCACAGCCCTACGGTGACAGCGATTTCAAAAATGCTGGGAAAGTAATTCCCCAGCTTGTAGAGTGAGGTGAACACGCAGTTCAAGCGATTGAAAACCAGCCCTGCGACGACCAGCCAAGCGTAGACAAGCAGTCCGTTTTTCTTATCGACGAGCGGCGTGAAATGGATGATGAGCGGTGCGAGAACGCCCACACCGATTTCCAGCAGATACATATTGCTCTGCAAACTGCCATTAAAAAGCGTTCCCCACAGTTCGTAACGCGTGAGGTCGAAGATTTTCAGTGCGAGATAGAAAAGCATGGCACTCGCCCCGGTACGCGTGAGAGATTTCATCACCAAGGAATCCACGCAGTGCCCAAAGGCGCGGCGTGAAAGATCCGATTCGCAGTAAACCATGGCAGAACCGACGAAAAAGGAAGAGATAAGAAAGTAGAGCGGTAAAAAGGGACTCCACCACAGGGGATACATCGAATCCTTCATGATGAGAAAGAGACCGCCGAGCGACGACTGATGCATGATCGGGAAGATAAGCCCCAAGATGACCAGCAGAGGAATCGCGCGGAGAATCAGCTTGTGCGTGCGCTTAAATATGCGCTCTGTGATGATTTCGTAGAACTCAAGACTCAGAATCGTCGTGTAGGTCGAGATGCACCAAAAGACCTCAAAGAGCACAGAGTGATAACCCCAGAAAACAAAGGGCCGCCAGAAATTAAACCACTGCCCAATGTCGAGAAAAAGCCCTGCCATGACGAGGAGATAGCCCAAGAGAGATGTCAGCAGGGCGCTGCGCGTCACGACGCTATACTTCCGGTAATGAAAGCCGCCGACGAGGAGCGCCGTGGAATAGCCGCCGCCAGCGAGCGCAACCCCCGTCATGACATCAAAGCCAATCCACAGCCCCCACGGGGTTTCATCGGTGAGATGCGTAACGTAACCAAAGCCCGTAAAGAGGCGGACAGCAATGACGAGCGCCGCCAGCATGAAAAGCGCAAAAAAAACGAGGCGCACGGGCGTCAGTGTAAAGCGCCAGCCGAAGATTTCGTAGCAGCGATCCATCCGATTCATGCCCTCTCCTCCTTGTCCTTATCTGCTTTTTCTTCCTTATGCCGCCGGCATTCTTTATGGTACAGCTTCGTTTCTTCTGAATGCTCGCGGCAATAATGAAAGAAACTGAGTCCGACGAGAAAGAGCGCCCAAAGCCCTGCGACAATCGGCACTTTCGTCAAGTAGCTCTGCGCATATGCATTTGGCGGCGTATCGGTCACCTTGGCAAAGCCTAAATCTGCAAAGGGCTGGTCGGCAATATAGAGCCAATTCGTCCCGCCGACCTCATGCTCACCATAAATATGATCGACATAGCGCGCATCCTTTGCCAACAGCGCATGTGCACGCGCCAAGAGTTCATCGCGCGTACCATAGGTAAGCGCCCCCGACGGGCAGACCGAGACGCATGCGGGCATCTTTCCCTCTCGCAAGCGGGCAGCGCATTGATTGCATTTTGTAATCAGCGGAAAGCGCTCCTCC
>CAUVCH010000030.1:0-8725 GCA_963550265.1 uncultured Mitsuokella sp.
TATGTGCTTTTGGAAAGGTAGGCATTGAAATTTCATTAGGTAGATCAGGTGTCGAAAGACTTGATAGAAAAACCGGTATAAGCCGGTGCGGTCCCGACACTGTAACAGGGAGCGAGCCTCATTTTGTCACTGAAGATGGAAAAGCATCTTTGGGAAGGCGAGGTAAGCAAGGAACTGGAGCCAGGAGAACTGCCTGATAGCGATCACCGATGGAATGCCTGTGGCATTCCTGCACCCGCGAGCGATGGGGATGGGGATTTTGATGCGCACATGCACACCGATTCCCGGCAGTCTGCCGGTTTTTTATTGGCTGGTGTGTCGGGTGATGGAGGCAGCTTTTCTTTGTCTGATGGGCTGCTTTCGCATGTGCACCGTGTCTTAATTGTCTGAAATCTCTTTCTTGCGGAAGGGATTTTTATTTTGTTATTTTGGATGTGCGGACGAAAAAGGAGAGAGGAACGCTTGAGGAAAATTTTGAGCCGCCTGCTGCAGATCATCGTCACGCTGGTGGGCGTCAGCTTTCTGACGTTTTGCCTGACGTATCTTGCGCCGGGCGATCCCGTCACGATGCTCTTAGAGGCAGGCGATACGATTGTGTCGCAGGAGACGATTGAGCAAACGCGTCATGAAATGGGGCTGGATCGGCCATTTTTCGTGCAGTATGGCCACTGGGTCAGCCATGCGGTGCACGGGGATATGGGAATATCGTATTCGGCAAAGAAACCTGTGACAGACAAATTGATGGAGGGATTTGAAGGGACGATTTTATTGGCGCTGGCAGCGGCCGTGCTTGCCGTGCTCATATCCTTTCCCCTCGGCATTTATGCGGCAGTGCATCAGAACCGCCTTCCCGATCACCTCTTACGCATCATCAGTTTTATTGGCGTGTCGATGCCGAGCTTTTGGATTGGGTTGATTCTTCTCTATGTTTTTGGGCTTTTGCTCGGACTCTTTCCGATCGCGAGCTCGCAGGTATCGGCAGAGGGAATCGTTTTGCCGGCGGTGACGCTTGCCATCTACATGTCCTCAAAACTCATGCGGCAGATTCGCACGGTCATACTGGATGAACTGCATAAAGATTACGTCGTGGGCGCACGTGCCAGGGGGCTGACAGAGCGGCGGATTCTATGGCGGCATGTGCTGCCCAATGCTATATTGCCGCTTATCACCATTCTAGGCATGTCCATCGGCTGGCTTCTCGGCGGCGTCGCTGTCATTGAAATGGTCTTTTCCTGGCCGGGCATCGGGAATATGGCGGTGCGGGCGATTCTCATGCGGGACTATCCCTTGATTGAGGGCTTTGTCCTTTGGGTCGCCATCATCTACACGGGGATTAACTTCCTCGTCGATCTCTCTTATGCGCTGTTTGACCCGCGGCTGAGAAAGGAGGCTCGATAATGTTTTCCCTTGCTGTCTTTCGAGAAAATCGAAGGTTTGCCATCTATACTGCACTCGTTCTTTTGATCATCCTCATCGCGTTGTTCGGCAGTCAGCTGGCGCCGCAGGATCCCTTTGCCGGCGATATGAAGCATGTCTTTTCGCCGCCGTCCGCCGCGCATCTGTTTGGAACGGATAAACTGGGGCGCGATACGTTTTCACGCATCATCGCGGGCACGCAGGTATCACTGTTCATGACCATTTGCGTCGTCCTTTTGATGACGAGTCTTGGCGCATGTATCGGCATGTTGAGCGGATACTTCGGCGGATGGATTGAGACCGTACTCATGCGGTTTGCCGATATGATGCTGTCGTTTCCGGGCATTGTGCTTGCAATTGCGATTGCGGGCATTTTGGGCGGCAGCGTGGTCAATACCATTCTCGCGCTTTTCGTCGTCGGCTGGGCAAAGTACGCGCGCATGGTTCGCAGTATCGTCCTGAAGATTCGCCAAGAGGACTATATCACCGCGGCAAAACTGAGCGGTACGCGCACGCCCCGCATCCTTCTGCGCCATATCCTTCCGAATGTCCTTCCTATCGTCGTCATCACGGGGGCGATGGATATCGGCACGATGATGATGGAAATTGCAGGGCTTTCCTTTTTAGGCTTCGGTGCTCAGCCGCCGACGCCTGAATGGGGCTTGATGCTGAACGAAGGCCGGCAGTACATACAGACAGCTCCGTGGCTGATGGTCTATCCTGGCCTTGCCATTTTCCTCGTTGTCGCTGTGTTTAACCTATGGGGCGACAGTCTGCGCGATGTGCTGGATCCACGAAAGGCGGACGGGTAAGACGCACTTTTATATGCCGTGAATTTCATCCAATGAATCAGAAAGAGTGAATGCTATGTTACGTATGAAAAAGCTTTGGAAGGCTGTTGCCTTAGGTGCAGTCAGCGCTTTAGCAGCGGCTGTATTTGCCGGCTGCGGTGGATCGGCCGGCAAGAGTGCAAACGTCGAAAAGGGAATTTTAAAGGTCGGCGTGACGAATTTTGCCGATACGCTGGAGCCGACGCAAAACTACTTCGGCTGGGTCGTCATGCGCTATGGACTTGGCGAATGTCTGACAAAGTTCGATGACAAGATGAACGTTGAACCTTGGCTTTCCGACCGTTGGGAAATCAGCGACGATCATATGACATGGACGTTCCATATCCGCGATGATGTCAAGTTCTCCAACGGGGATCCGCTGACGGCAGAGGCAGTAAAAGCTTCGATTGAACGCGCATTTAAGAAGAACAACCGTGCAGACACGTTCTTTAAGTATAAAGAAATCCGTGCCGAGGGGCAGAACCTCATCATTCAGACGGAAAAACCGACGCCCAATATGCCGGGCTTCCTTGCTGATCCGCTCTTCATCATCGTCGATACAGCGGCGGAAAATGGCCGTGATTTTTCAAAGGAAGGACCTATCTGCACAGGACCGTATACAGTCGAGAGCTTTGTCAAGGAAAAGGCAGTCATGAAGCGGAACCCGAATTATTGGGGCGGTGATGTTCCGTTTGAGACCGTCGAAATTCCATCCATTGATGACCCTAATACGCGCGCCATGGCACTCCAGTCCGGCGATGTCGATATGGCAGTCAACATCGGCGCCGGCGATATGGACACGTTCCGCAACAACAATTCCTTCACGGTCGATGAGATCTCATCGCTGCGCGTTGTCCTCGCCCGCCTCAATATGAAAGGCATCTTAGGCGACCCGAAGGTTCGCGCCGCGCTTATCTCAGGCTGCGATCGAGAAACTTACAGCAAGGTTCTTTTAAAAAATACCTTCCTCCCAGGCTCGGCGCCGATTCCGCCGTCGATGGATTACGGCTTTGATTCACTGAAAGATCCCAATGCGTATAATCCGGAGCGCGCGGCGCAGCTCCTCGATGAAGCTGGATGGAAGGACACGGACGGCGACGGTATTCGCGATAAGGACGGAAAACCTCTCAAGCTGAATTTCGTCGTCTACAACAGCCGTGCGGAACTGCCGCTGTACGCCGAAGCCGTACAGAGCGATTTGAAGAAAATCGGCATTGACATCAACATTCAGACGGTGGATTACAACCTCATCGACCAGATGGGCATCAATGGACAGTATGACCTTCTGATTTCGAATATTACGACGGCAAACACAGGCGATCCGGAAATATTCCTCTCTTGGTACTGGAAGACGAATGTCAACGGAAATAATCCGCAGAATGGCTCTGGCTACAGCAACCCGGAAGTGGATGCGAAGTTTGACCAGCTTGCAGTTGAATTTGACCAGGCGAAGCGCAAACAGCTGATCATTGAAATCCAGCAGCTCTTGATGAACGATGGTGCAGGGCTGTTCCTCGGCTATCCGCAGACCAACATTGTCTACAACAAGGCATTGACAGGCGTAAAGATGCTGCCGAGTGATTACTATTGGATTACGACAGACATTCGCCCGGCGAATAAATAATCGTTTTATCGTTAGGAGAAAAGTATGCTTCTAAATGCATCGCATCTTGCCATCACGTATGGAAATGCGGCGCCGGCAGTGACGGATGTGAGCTTTACACTCGCACCGGGCGAAGTGCTTTCCATCGTCGGAGAGTCGGGGAGCGGGAAGACGAGCGTTATTCGCGCACTCCTCGGCTGCTTGGGCGGCGGCGGACGTATCTCGGGCGGCGAGGCAGTGTTTGCGGGAAAAGAGCTTACCACACTATCTGCAAGTGCGTGGCGCAGTCTGCGCGGGCGCGAGCTCTCGATGATCTTTCAGGATTCCGGCGCTATGCTAAACCCCGTCAAGACCATTGGCAGCCAATTTGTAGAATACATTCTGGCACATTCGACATCCATCAAGGATAAGGCGCAGGGAAAAGAGCGTGCAAAGACACTTTTATCCCGCATGAATCTTGCCATGCCGGAAAACATCCTGTCCTCGTACAGCTTTGAACTATCGGGCGGTATGCGCCAGCGCGTCGGCATTGCGATGGCGCTTGCCTTTCACCCGAAGCTCCTGCTTGCCGACGAGCCGACGGCAGCGCTCGATGTTACGACGCAGGCACAGATTGTAGCCGAGCTCATGCGCGTCGTGAGAAAGTCGCAGACAGCGATGATTCTCGTCACGCACAACATCGGCGTCGCTGCGCATATGTCAGATAAAATCATGGTCATGGCGAAGGGGAAAGTCTTGGAATACGGTACGGCATCTGATATCATAACGAGTCCAAAAGCGGCCTATACCAAGTCGCTTTTGGCTGCCGTGCCGAAAATTGGAGGGCAGCGCTATGTCTGATATCCTTTTGCAGGTCGAGCATCTGACAAAGCAATTTCCTGCTGCCGGCGGGCAAACACTTACGGCAGTGAAGGATGTGAGCCTTGCTGTGCGCCGCGGCGAGACGGTCGCCATCGTCGGTGAATCCGGCTGCGGAAAATCGACGCTTGTCAAGACCGTCCTTTCCATGCACAAGCCGACAGAAGGCAAGGTGATTTTTGACGGCAAAGATACGACGAATCTGCATAGCGCAGCACAGCGCGATTACTATCGTCACATTCAGATGGTCTTTCAAGACCCAGCAGCTGCTTTCGACCCCAAGATGCGCGTGAAAGAGATTTTGACGGAAGCGCTTTTAAATTACGGCATCATCCGGCGGCGTGACGTGCAAAAAAGAGCTGAGGAGCTTTTGGACATTGTCGAGCTTCCCAAGGATTTTGCTGCGCGTTACCCGCACAATATGAGCGGCGGTCAGCGTCAGCGCGTCGCCATTGCAAGAGCTTTGGCACTGGAGCCCGATATCATCATCTGCGATGAGGCGACGAGTGCCCTAGACGTTTCGGTACAAGACAGCATCATTCGTCTGCTCGTCCGTCTTCAAAAGGAACGTGGCATGACCTATCTCTTTATTTGCCATGACCTTGCGCTCGTCAGCCTGTTTGCCCATCGCGTCGCTGTCATGTATTTAGGCAGTGTGATGGAAAAGATAGATGGGGATCAGCTATCTAAAGCACAGCATCCCTATACGCAGGCACTGCTGCGCTCTGTCTTTCCTGTCTCTGCAGATAAGACAGAAGTCAAGACCATCGCAGGAGATCTTCCAAGCCCCTTGGAGATGCCGAAAGGCTGTCCTTTTGCCACGCGCTGTGAAAAGCGTAGGGAGGTGTGTCAAAAAGAGATGCCTCTCTTAAAAGAAGTCGAAAGCAATCATTTCGTCGCCTGTCATCTCGTGAGCTGAAATATGTTGTCCATCGGCTGCTATCCTCCTTTTGCTGCAAGCCCAACGTAAGGAAAAGAAGAAGGCTACGTCAAATGTTACGGACATGCGTGCCCCATGCAAACGCCTCGTATTCTTTCGTAACATTTACGGTAGAGCCGGAAAGAATTGCCGGATTGAATTTTTATGCACGACGTGCTATAATAAGCGCAGTTATGGAGTCGGAGATAGTTCCCTGATGGCGTGAGGAAGTCCCACGGTAGTTAAACCGTGGGACTTCTGCTTTTCGAGAATCTGCTTTTGGATAACTCGTAGTATATAAAGGAGGCTGCCATGCTGCGAAAACAATATTTTTTACTCTTTTGCTTCATTTTGCTTGCCGGCATGTTTTCCTTTGCGCGCGCAGAGGCGGCGAATAGAGAGCCGCTGAAGATTGCGCGGATGCCCCTATTGGTAGCGTCCGCTTTTTCCCCGCATGCGGATATTGTGGATAGTCTTGAACAAAGGCTGGATCAAGCGCTTCATATCCCGCTTAATGGTACGCTTCATGCGGTGGAATATCTGGATGAAAGTGATGTCAAAGATGCATACGACGCTGCGCGTGAGAGTGCAGGACGGCGAGCGCGGTATAAGGCGCTGGCAAAGCCGATGGCAGAGATGCTCAAGGCGGATATCGTCGTGCTTCCGGTGCTGACGGATTATGCTTCATACCAGCGAATCGGCTGGGGTTGGGACGGGGATATCATCCGTTACAGCCGCGCAGCTGTAACCCTTGTGGTCTATGACAGAAAGCGCGATGAGACAATGGAAAAGCGTGCGTTTCGCGTCTATGACGATGCCTACTCTCCCCGCGGCGATGTAGATGTGCTGGCAGCCGCGTGTATGGATCAGGTCATTCGCGAGGCGGATTTGCACAAGATGCTCACCGATAAAGTCTTTCATCCATCGGATGGACAAGGAGAAGAAATTGCCATGGAGTAAATAGTTATAGGAAAAATGCTATCTTTTTTATGGCTTTGGAGGCTTTTAAACGTGCACAGAAAAAGGGTTTGCCCTTCTGCTTTTGGCAGAGGAGCGAACCCTTTTTTATATGAAGAAGTGAAAGGCTTAGAGTGCCTTGAACGCTTCGTCGAGATCTTCGATGATGTCGTCGATGTGTTCCGTACCGATGGAGAGGCGAATGGTAGACGGCGTAATACCGCTTTCTGTCAGTTCCTGCTCGTTCATCTGGGAATGCGTCGTCGATGCCGGATGGATGACGAGGGACTTGACATCTGCGACGTTGGCGAGGAGGCTGAAGACCTTCAGATGATCGATGAATTTCTTTGCCTCTTCTGCACCGCCCTTGATTTCGAATGTAAAGATCGAAATACCGCCGTTCGGGAAGTACTTCTTGTAAAGCTCATGATCCGGATGGTTCGGAAGGGATGGATGGTTGACCTTTGCGACATGCGGGTTTTTGGCAAGGTAGTCAACAACCTTGAGCGTATTTTCAACATGGCGTTCAACACGGAGTGAAAGCGTTTCAACACCTTGGAGAAGAAGGAAAGCACTGATCGGTGAGAGCGTTGCGCCCGTGTCGCGCAGGAGCATAGCGCGCAGGTAAATAGCAAATGCCGGAGCACCGATGTCCTTGGCAAACGAAAGGCCATGGTAGCTTGCGTTCGGCTCGACGAGCCAAGAGAACTTGCCGGATTTCACCCAGTTGAACTTGCCGCTGTCGATGACGATACCGCCGAGCGTCGTGCCGTGACCGCCGATAAACTTCGTTGCGGAGTGGACGACGATATCCGCGCCGTAATCGAACGGGCGAAGCTGGTACGGCGTTGCAAACGTGGAGTCAACGACGAGTGGAATGTCGTGAGCATGGGCAACTTTTGCCACGGCTTCGATGTCGATGAGGTTTGCGTTCGGGTTGCCGATGGACTCGATGTAGATAAGCTTCGTATTGTCTTTGATAGCCTTTTCAAAAGCATCAATGCCTGCTTCCGGATCGACGAACGTCGTCGTCACACCGAAATCCGGAAGTGTATGCGCGAAAAGGTTGTAAGTACCGCCGTAGATCGTCGTTGCTGCAACGATATGGTCACCTGCATGGGCAAGTCCCTGGAGAGTCGCCGTGACTGCAGCTGCGCCAGAAGCAAAGGCAAGCGCCGCGACGCCGCCCTCAAGCGCTGCCATACGGCGCTCTAAGACGTCCTGCGTCGGGTTCGTCAGGCGGCCGTAGATATTGCCTGCGTCCTTCAGACCGAAACGGTCTGCGGCATGCTGGGAGTTACGGAAGACATAGCTCGTCGTCTGGTAGATAGGAACGGCACGCGCATCGGTTGCCGGGTCGGCCTCTTCCTGACCAACATGCAGCTGTAGGGTTTCAAATTTATACTTTCTCTCTTTACTCATCGGAAAGCTCCTTCCTTAATAAAAAACTTCATAAAAATCTCATAAACATAGTTAATTGATATGTATATAGTATAATCATTCCCTGCTGGGATGTCAAGCATATTTCTCAGAGGCTCTCTTAGATTTTGCGAGTGTCTACAGTAAAGGCAGGCACTCGCGAGCGATAGTATAAAGTAAATTGTATACAGAAATTGGCATCATAGTTGATAGAGATTGAGATGGTTAATGCAGAGATATTCGTACCATGAAGTATATGAATGAATACTTGCAGAAATCATCTTGCCTAATCTGGAGAGGTGGTGCGATGATCATTGCATTAAGAAAATCCTATTTTGACAGGCAAAGTGTTAAGATAGGATTTTTACTAGGTGGATATCGCATTACTTTTTAGTTAAAGGAGATGTGTGTTTATGAAACGCTTAAAAATGGGATGCCTTGGAGTTATTGGATTGATTGTCCTATTGCTTGTATTGGGTAAATTGATGGGCGGGAATGATAATAGCTCATCTTCCTCTCATTCTTCAACCACGCAAGTAGAGCAAAAAACGGATACGAAACAGGCAAAAGAGTATACTTCAGTAGATGCAGGGACAATGGTAGCAGATCTTAAAAATAATGCCGCTGCCGCTCAGAAAAAATATAAAGGTAAAGATTTGAAGGTTACTGGTAAATTAAGTAATATTGATTCTGATTCGAAATATATTAGCTTTGTAGATACAA